>NZ_JABBWW010000030.1:0-73989 GCF_014161385.1 Microbispora sp. H10670
GCGGGGGGCGATCGGTGCGGTGGTGCTGGTCGACACCCGGCGGTTGGCCGACAGTTTTCCCGCGGTGGACTACTTCGAGGAGGCGCGGCTGCCGTTCGTCGTCGGCGTCAACGGCTTCGACGGGCAGCACACCCATTCGGACGACGAACTGCGGGAGGCGCTCACGATCTCACCCGGGATTCCGATCGTCCGTACGGACGCCCGGGACCGGGAGTCGGTGAAGAGCACCCTGATCAGGCTCGTCGAGCACGCCCTGACGTCGCACGTCGGCGCGCTCCGTTGACGACCCCCGACGCCGTCGTCCTGCGATCTCACCCTGGCGGCGCGGGCGTGAACGCCGTACGGGCGGATAGTCTGGGGAGACTGATGGTTCACCGACCCGTCCACTCGCTTCGAGGCTGGCCAAACACGTGTTCGAGACGCTTTCCGACCGGCTGACTTCGGTCTTCTCCTCCCTTCGGTCCAAAGGCAGGCTTTCCGACGCCGACATCGACGCGACCTGCCGCGAGATCCGTATCGCGCTTCTTGAGGCGGACGTCGCGCTGCCGGTCGTGAAGGACTTCGTGGCCCGGATCAAGGAGCGGGCCCGCGGCGCCGAGGTCTCCCAGGCGCTGAACCCCGCCCAGCAGGTCGTGAAGATCGTCAACGACGAGCTGATCGAGGTGCTCGGCGGCGAGACGCGGCGGCTCCGCTTCGCCAAGAACCCGCCGACCGTGATCATGCTGGCCGGTCTCCAGGGCTCGGGTAAGACCACCCTCGCCGGCAAGCTCGCCAAGTGGCTGCGCGACCAGGGGCACGCCCCGCTGCTCGTGGCCTGCGACCTGCAGCGCCCCAACGCCGTGCAGCAGCTCGCCGTCATGGCCGAGCGGGCCGGGGTGGCGGTGTACGCCCCCGAGCCCGGCAACGGCGTGGGCGACCCGGTCGCGGTGGCGCGGCAGTCGGTGGACCACGCGCGGCGCCAGCAGCACGACGTGGTCATCGTCGACACCGCCGGCCGCCTCGGCATCGACCAGGAGCTGATGAAGCAGGCCGCCGACATCCGCGACGCGGTCACGCCGGACGAGGTCCTGTTCGTGCTGGACGCGATGATCGGCCAGGACGCCGTGAGCACCGCCGGCGCGTTCATGGAGGGCGTCGGCTTCGACGGCGTCGTGCTGACCAAGCTCGACGGCGACGCCCGCGGCGGCGCGGCCCTGTCGGTGCGGCACGTCACCGGCCGGCCGATCATGTTCGCCAGCACCGGCGAGAAGCTTGAGGACTTCGACGCCTTCCACCCCGACCGGATGGCCGGCCGGATCCTCGACATGGGTGACATCCTCACCCTGATCGAGCAGGCGCAGAAGACGTTCGACGAGCAGGAGGCCGCCAAGATGGCGGGCAAGCTCGTCTCCGGCGACGGCTTCACCCTGGACGACTTCCTCGAGCAGATGATGATGGTCCGCCGAATGGGGCCCATCAAGAACCTCCTCGGCATGATGCCGGGCATGGGCCAGATGCGCGAGCAGCTCAACCAGGTCGACGACCGCGACCTGGACCGCGTCGCCGCCATCATCCGCTCGATGACCCCGGGCGAGCGGCAGGACCCGAAGATCATCAACGGCTCCCGACGGGCGCGCATCGCCAAGGGCTCCGGAGTGACGGTCACCGAGGTGAACAACCTGGTCGTCCGGTTCTTCGAGGCACAGAAGATGATGAAGCGGATGACCCAGGGCATGGGCATCCCGGGGATGCCCGGAGGGCGCAAGCAGAAGGCGCAGAAGGCCAAGAAGGGCCGCCGCGTCAGCGGCGACCCCCGCAAGGCCGCGCTCGGCAAGGCCGGGGCGAACGCGTCGTCGGACGGCTCGGCCGAGCCGAAGCTGCCCAAGGGCCTGCTCGGCAACCTCGGGAACGGTGGTCAGCTGCCTCCCGGCCTGGAGCTTCCGCCCGGCTTCGACCCCTCCAAGCTCAAGCTGCCCGGCCAGAAGTAACGAGCGCGGGTCAGAGGCCGGAGCCGGGAGACATCGGCCTGGCGTCGATCCTGCCGTCGTCGCAGATCGAGGCGGCGAACGGGACCTCCAGGTGCGCCACCTCGTCCGGTGGAATGATCATCAGCCGGGCCGAGACGGGGCACCGGGTCTCGTGGTCGGTCGGCACCACCGTCCAGTGGAGCCGCGCGTGCGCGCTCGCGCCGGGCCGCAGCGTGACCCGGTGCGGCGTCACGCTCTCACGCCGGGTGCGGGTGCGCAGCACGTCGCCCCGGCCGTCGATCAGGACGAGCCCGACGAAGCCGTAGACCCAGCAGGTCCGGCCCGAGGCGTTGGTCAGGACGAGCGGCGCGTAGCGGTTGCCCGCCCCCGGGTCCTGCCGTCCGACGCGGGCCCGCAGTCCCGTCGTACGGCACCGAGCGGGCCCCTTCGCGGCGGAGGCCGTGGAAGCGGTGGAGGCGATGGCGGCGGAGGCCGCGCGGACGGTGCCGTGAGCCGCCGCCGGTGTCAGGGCGGCGGTACGTGCCGGGACGGTGGAGACCGTACCCGTGTCTCCGCCTGTGCCGGCGGCCGACGCCCCGGTGGCGGCCGGGGGCGCGGCGTGGCCGGTGGACAGGGCGCAGCCGGTGGACAGCAGGATGGCCGCCGCCGCGACGCCGGCCCTGCTCGTGATTGCTCGCATGCCTGTTGGACGGCCGATGCCGCCGGTCAGTTCGCGTGATCGGACGCCCTTTCACGTGGACGCGCGTCTCCCTGCCTCCGGCGCGGCCTCGCCGGGTCCTTCTCAGGGTGGTCCTTCTTCGGGCTGCCATTGCCGGGTGGCGGGAAAACGGGGACGGCGGCGGGGCCGTCGTTGCCCGAGCATGCGCAATCATCTGGCAGAATGTCAGGCTGGAACATCGTGACCAGGCGGATGCCCTCTCACCTCCGCCGGCCGCGTCTGTCCCTCGAGCGGGCTCCCGTCGTGCCCCACTCGACGAGACACCGCTCACCCACGCTCTAATGCAGGAGAGACCACACCCGTGGCAGTCAAGATCAAGCTCAAGCGGCTCGGAATGATCCGCAACCCGCAGTACCGCATCGTCATCGCCGACGCCCGGAGCAAGCGGGACGGCCGTGCGATCGAGGAGATCGGCCTCTACCACCCGAAGGAGAACCCCTCGCGCATCGAGGTGAACTCCGAGCGGGCGCAGTACTGGCTGAGCGTCGGCGCGCAGCCGACCGACCCGGTCCTCAAGATCTTCAAGCTGACCGGCGACTGGCAGAAGTTCAAGGGCGAGCCCGCCCCCGCCACGCCGCTCCAGGTCGCCGAGCCCAAGCCCGACCGGCACGCGGCGTACGAGGCCGCGGCCCGGGAGTCGCTGTCGAGCGACACCGGCGCCGCCGCCACCACGCCGAAGAAGGCCAGGAAGCCCGTGAAGGCCGAAGAGACCGCCGAGGCCCCGGCCGCGGAGGAGAAGCCGGAAGGCGAGGCCTGAGGTGCTCGAGGAAGCCCTCGAACACCTGGTCAAGGGCATCGTCGAGCACCCGGACGACGTCCGGGTCCGCGCCCGGCGCATTCGCACCGGGCGCGTTCTCGAGGTCCGGGTGCACCCCGACGACCTCGGCAAGGTGATCGGCCGTGGCGGCCGTACGGCCAGAGCGTTGCGCACCGTCGTCAACGCGCTGTCGGACGGCAAGTACGTGCGGATCGACCTGGTCGACCTTGAAGAGGCGCGCTGAGCCGGCTCTGGCGGCGATACTCGCGCCCGGGGGACCCCGCACCGGGGTCCCCCGGTGTGTTTTCCGGGGTCCTCCGGGGCTTTCCGAGGGTGGTCCGCGGGATGCGGTGATGCCTCGGGACGGGTCTCCCGGTGCGGGTTTCCCGGGCTGAAAGTGACGAAGAAGGATTGTTGCGGAGGTAGGCGGCACGTGCAGCTAGTCGTGGGCAGGATCGGCCGTCCGCACGGCGTGCGGGGCGAGGTCACGGTCGAGGTGCGCACCGACGACCCGGATTCGCGTTTCGCCCCGGGTACGACGCTCGCCACCGAACCGGCCTCGGCCGGCCCGGTGACCGTCGAGCGGTCCCGGTGGCACAAGGACATCCTGCTGCTGACCATCGAGGGCGTGGCGGGCCGCGACGCCGCCGAGGCGCTGCGCGGCACCCTGCTCGTCGTCGACTCGGCGGACCTGCCGCCGCTGGCGGACCCCGACGAGTTCCACGACCACGAACTCATCGGCCTGACGGTCGTCACGACCGGAGGAGAACGCGTCGGCGAGGTGGCCGACGTCCTCCACCACGGCCAGGACCTTCTCGTGGTGACCCGGCCGTCCCGCGACGACGCGTACATCCCGTTCGTCAAGGCGCTCGTGCCCGAGATCGACCTCGGGAAGGGGATCCTGGTCGTCGACCCTCCGCCCGGACTGCTCGACACCGAGGCGGAGTAGGAGCGGCCGCGTGCGCGTCGACATCATCTCGATCTTCCCGGAGTACTTCGCCCCGCTCGACGTCTCCCTGATGGGCAAGGCGCGCGAGCGCGGCATCCTGGACATCCACCTGCACCAACTCCGCGACTGGACCCACGACGTCCACAAGACGGTGGACGACACGCCGTACGGCGGCGGCCCTGGCATGGTGATGAAACCGGAGATCTGGGGCGCGGCCGTCGACGCCGTGATCGGCGAGGGACGCGCCGCCTCCGGCGAGGACACGCTGCCCCGGCTGATCGTGCCCACGCCGAGCGGACGGCCGTTCACCCAGGAAGTGGCGCTGGAGTACGCCAAGGAGCCGTGGTTGCTGTTCGCGCCCGCCCGGTACGAGGGCATCGACTCCCGGGTGGTGGCCGAGTACGGCGTCCGCCTGCGGGCCGACGAGGTCAGCATCGGCGACTACGTCCTGGCCGGGGGAGAGGCCGCCGTCCTGGTGATGGTCGAGGCCGTGGGCAGGCTGCTGCCCGGGGTCCTCGGCAACGCGCGGTCGGTGGCCGACGACTCCTTCGCCCCCGGTGCGATGGCCAACCTGCTGGAAGGCCCCGTTTACACGAAACCACCCGTGTGGCGGGGGCACGAGGTGCCCGAGGTCCTCCTGTCGGGCCATCACGGCAGGATCGCCCGGTGGCGGCGGGACGAGGCGCTGCGTCGCACGCTGGAGCGCAGGCCGGAACTGGCCGCCAGGTTCGACCCGGAGAGCCTCGACAAGCACGACCGGCGGGTCGTCGAGGAGTTCGGGGCACGCCGGTCCGCCGCCGCGCCGGAGGGCGCGCCGGGCGCCGCGTTTCGCGAACAGCCGGAAGATGTGGCAGACTGAATCGCTGCTGCCTCCTTCGGCATGTCCGGGTGAGCCCCGGTCGAGACGTGGCAGACAAGACGTATCAAGCCAAGCGCGCGTGTCCCCCTCGATGCCGAGCCCGTGGCCCGGCCGGGTGGACCTCCGCGTGCTCATGTCAATGAGGAACCGCCGCCATGCACACGCAGATCCAGGAGCTCGAGAAGGCTGCCCTGCGCAGCGACGTACCGGACTTCCGCCCGGGTGACACGCTGGAGGTTCACGTCCGCGTCGTCGAGGGCAACCGGTCCCGTATCCAGGTGTTCAAGGGGTTCGTCCTGCGCCGTCAGGGCGGCGGCATCCGTGAGACGTTCACGGTCCGCAAGGTCAGCTACGGCGTCGGCGTCGAGCGCACCTTCCCGGTCCACAGCCCGGTGATCGAGAAGATCACTCTGGTCACCCGCGGCGACGTCCGCAGGGCCAAGCTGTACTACATGCGTGACCTGCGCGGAAAGGCCGCCCGCATCCGCGAGAAGCGCGAGGCGCTGCCGGCCGCCAAGTAGGGCCTTGGGGATGGTGGTCCGCGCCTCAGGTGCGGGCCACTTTCTTTTTGGCCGGGGATGCGGTGTCCTCGACGCTCGCCGTCCTGGACATCATCTAGGCTCAGCAGCGTTGGCTAGCGAGGACAGGGGCCGGGCACGAGTCGCCTGTCGAGGACGGGGTGGACGTGGTCGCCGAAGACGTCAAGCAGAACGCCGAGGACGGCAAGAAGAAAGGCTCGTTCTGGCGGGAGCTGCCCGTTCTGATCGTGGTCGCTCTCGCTCTGGCCCTGCTGATCAAGTCTTTCGTGGTCCAGGCGTTCTACATCCCCTCGGGGTCGATGGAGAACACGCTCCTCATCAACGACCGGGTCCTGGTCAACAAGCTCGTCTACCGCGTACGCGACATCGCGCGCGGTGACGTCGTCGTGTTCTCCGGAGTGGACTCCTGGGACCCCGAGGTCCAGATAGAGGAGCCGTCGAACCCCGTCGTCGGGGCCATGCGCTGGATCGGCACGGCCTTCGGAATGGTGCCGGGGGAGAAGGACTACATCAAGCGGGTCATCGGCGTGCCCGGAGACAAGGTCAAGTGCTGCGACGCCCAGGGCCGCGTCACCGTCAACGGCGTGCCGCTCGACGAGAAGTCGTACCTGTACCCGGGCAACGCGCCGTCGGACCGGCCGTTCGAGGTGACCGTGCCGCCGGGCCGCCTGTGGGTCATGGGCGACCACCGCTCGCTCTCCTGGGACTCCCGCCTGCACACCGGTGATCCGGGCGGCGGTACGATCCCCGCCGACAAGGTGATCGGGCGCGCGTTCGTCATCGTCTGGCCGTTCGACCGGGCGAAGATCCTTCCGATCCCGGACACGTTCGGGCAGCCGGCCCTCCAGGCGGCCGCCGCCGGAGCCGCGCCGTTCGTGGCGGGCTTCGCCGGGGCCGTGCCGCTGGTCGCGGTGGGCCGTGGGTTCGGGCGCAGGCTGAGGCGGCGGCGGTAGGGCGGACGTGGCGAGCCCGGAGGAGAGAGCGAGAGCAAGTGAGCGAGGCCGACGAGAGCCGCTTAGGCGCGGGTAGGCCCGTGCGTCCCGTCGACGAGGACCCGGCCGTGGCCGAGCCCCCGGAGACGGTGCCGGCGGAGACAGTGCCCTCCGGCATCGGGCCGGCGGAGACCGGGCCGGGGGAACCGGGGAAGGACGCGCCCGCCAAGAAGGCCTCGGGCCTGCGGGACACCCTCCTGTACATGGTCGGCGGAGTGGTCGCCGCCCTGCTGATCCACACGTTCCTCCTGCAGTCGTTCTACATCCCGTCGGAGTCGATGCAGAACACGCTGCTGATCAACGACTACGTCGTGGTCAACAAGCTCGCGTACAAGCTGGGGTCCGTGCAGCGCGGCGACATCGTGGTCTTCAAGGGCTGGGACGGCGAGGACACGATCAAGCGGGTGATCGGCGTCGGCGGCGACCATGTGAAGTGCTGCGACGACAAGCGCCGCATCACCGTGAACGGGACGCCCCTGGACGAGGAGGGCAAGTATCTCTACCCGGGGGTCTATCCCTCCGGCCGGGACTTCGACGTGAAGGTCCCCAAGGGACGCGTGTGGCTGATGGGCGACCACCGGAACAACTCCGCCGACTCGCGCTTCTACATGGACGACGGACACCAGGGCACGATCTCGGAGGACGACATCATCGGGCGCGCGTTCCTGCGCTACTGGCCGCTGAACCGGATCTCGTTCCTGTCCCGTCCCGACACTTTCTCGGTCGTTCACTGAGCTCACCTGCGGCTTTGCCGCGGGAGGCGGTTTCGGCCGTATCGCGGGTCCCGAATGGGGCGTAATCTGCTTCTCGTCATGACAGCTGCCTATCGTCCGCGCCCGAGTGTCGTACGGCGGGACTCCGGACTCTACGGCTACGAGCGGGCCCTGGCCCGGCGGGGCTTCACGCCGGTCGCCGGGGTGGACGAGGCCGGGCGCGGCGCCTGCGCCGGACCGCTGGTGGTCGCCGCGGTCGTGCTGGGGCGGGAGATCGACGGGCTGGCCGATTCCAAGCTGCTCACCGAGACCGTCCGCGAACGTCTCCACGAGCGGATCATGGCGACCGCGCGGGCCGTGAGCGTCGTCGTCATCCCGCCCGGGGAGATCGACGAGCGCGGCCTGCACAAGTGCAACGTCTCCGGCATGCGGCGGGCCGTCGCCGGGCTGGGGCTCGTCCCCGGTTACGTCCTCGTGGACGGCTTCCCGGTGGCCGGGCTGCCCGCGCCGTCGCTGGCCGTCTGGAAGGGCGACCAGGTCGCGGCATGCGTGGCGGCGGCCTCGATCGTGGCGAAGGTGACCAGGGACCGGCTGATGCACGGTCTCGACGAGACCTTCCCGCAGTACGGCTTCGCCCTGCACAAGGGGTACGTCACGCCGGGCCACAGACGGGCGCTGGCCCGCCACGGGCCGTGCGCCCAGCACCGGTTCTCGTTCGTGACGGTGGCCAGGGTGACTCATGGGACATCGGTCCCGGCGCGGGGACTGCGGACGGGGCAGGATGGGGACATGCGCGAGAATGAGGTCGGGGCCGGTGCCCTCTGAAGAGGGCCGGTCTCGACCGGCGATCTTGATGGGGACCTCGACGGGGATCTCGACGGGGAGCGGAAGAGGAGGACCGGGATGAGCGCCGAAGATCTCGAAAAGTACGAGACCGAGATGGAGTTGCAGCTCTACCGGGAGTACCGCGATGTGGTCGGACTGTTCACCTATGTGGTCGAGACCGAGCGGCGCTTCTATCTCACCAACTCCGTCGATCTCGACGTGCGCACCGCCGAGAACGGCGACGTCTTCTTCGACGTCAAGATGCAGGACGCCTGGGTCTGGGACATGTACCGCCCGGCCCGCTTCGTGAAGAACGTGCGGGTCGTGACCTTCAAGGACGTCAACGTCGAGGAACTGGCCAAGCCGGACCTCGAGATGCCGAAGGAAGGCTTCTCCAACTGATCAGGTCCGGCGGCGGCTGACCCGGTGCGGCGGCCGACCCGGTGCGGCGGCTGATCGTGCGCGGTGGCTGTCTTCCACGTTGGTGCCTGTCCACAGAACGGCGCTCGGCCGCCTGGTGCGGGGCCGTACGGCGCACCCTGGCCGCATGCGTCTCGTCACCTGCTCGCTCGTCGTCGTCCTGCTGATCGCGGCCGCGGCCTCTCCCTCGGCCGCCGCCCGCCTCACCGGCGCCGCTCTTCCCCCGAACCTCTCCCCGAAGCCGTCCCAGGCCCCCGCGTCCTCGAAGGCGCCCCACCCGTTCCGCCCGTTCCGCCCCGAGGGGATGCGGCTCCCCGGAGGAGCGCCCAGGTGGATGTGGCCGCTTTCCCGGCCGGCACGGCCGCTCAGGCGCTTCGATCCGCCCGCACAGCGCTGGCTCGCCGGGCACCGGGGCGTGGACCTCGCGGCGGATCCCGGCGAGGAGGTCAGGGCCGCGGGGCCGGGAACGGCCGGAGTGGCGGAGCGGGTCGCCGGGCGGGGAGTCGTGACGGTCGTGCACGCCGGAGGGCTGCGCACCACCTACCTGCCGGTGCGCGCCCTGGTACGCCCCGGTGAGGTCGTCGTGGCCGGACAGGTCATCGGCGTCATCGAGGACGGCGCCGCGCACTGCCGGGTGTCATGCCTGCACTGGGGCCTACTGCGTGACCGGGGCCTACTGCGCGACCGGGGCCTGTTGCGTGACCGGCTCTACCTCGACCCGCTCCTCCTCTTCGGTCAGGGGCAGGTGCGTCTCCTGCCCCGATGGCCCATCGAGCGATCGTCAGATCCCGCGTATCGATGAGTGTGGCCGGACCTCCCAGGACGGCCGTTGGAGCTGGTCGTTGTACACGACGATGTCGGCGTGGTCGGTGGGGCGGGCGGTGGCGAAGTAGAGCTGCTGGGAGGGGATATAGCGGCCGCGCCAGGTCCGTTCGACTGCGGCGGTGTCGGCGGTGGCTCCGGCCAGCGCTGTGCTCCGGTCCCGGGCGCGATCCACCGTCGTCTCGAATGGGACGGACACGAAGACGCGCAGGTCCCACCGGTCGATGAGTTCCGGGCGCAGGAGGAAGACGCCGTCGAAGAGCAGTACGGCGTCCGCCGGGGCGCTCGTGGCCGGCGGGGACGTCGGGGCGTCGGCGTCTCTGTCGTAGACGGCGTGTCGGAACCTCCGGTCTCCGCCTGGGCCCAGGGGATCGAGCAGGACCCGGCACAGCGCGGCATGGTCGTGGGCGTCGAAGTAGCAGCCTTCGGCCGAGTACTGGCCGCGCCGGTAGCGCTGTGCACGGGGGAGAAGAAAGTCGTCGATGGTCGCGCGGATGACGTCGCGGTCCTGCGCGCGCAGGACGACGGCGAGCTCGTCGGCCAGCGTGGTCTTGCCGGAGGCGGGCGGGCCGTCGATGGCGACCCGCAGCGGGTGCGCGACCGTGACGGACCTGATCGCCTCGGCCAGCCGACTGATGAGCTCGCCGCGGGTGCCCTGGTCCATCGCCGCCTCTCTCACCGGGTCTGTTCTCAGCACCGTACGTCAGGCTGCGGTCGCCGGCTCGCGTTCGACGAGGCCGACTCGTTGCGTACTGGTCCGGGGGTGGCTCGGCCGGGCGCTGAAGGAGGGCGGGGTCGGCCGATCGAGGGTCGGCACGACGAGCGTCAGGCCCGGGGGTGGGCCTGGCGGTAGGCCGCCCGGAGTCGCTCTATCGACACGTGGGTGTAGATCTGCGTGGTGGCCAGCGAGGCGTGTCCGAGCAGCTCCTGGACGGACCGGAGGTCGGCCCCGCCTTCGAGCAGGTGGGTGGCGGCGGTGTGACGGAGCCCGTGGGGACCCATGTCGGGTGCCCCCTCCACCTGGGCCAGCCGGGCGTGGACGACACGCCGGACGGTGCCCTGGTCGACGCGGCCTCCCCGGACGCCGAGGAAGAGCGCCGGGCCGCTCCCTTCGCGGACCCACAGCGGCCTGCCACGCACACACCACGCGTCGAGCGCCCGGAGGGCGGGCAGGCCGAAGGGGACGGTCCGCTCCCTGCGCCCCTTTCCCATCACCCGGACCGTGTTGCGGTCCCGGTCCACGTCGTCGACGTCGAGGCCGCACAACTCGCTCACCCGCATGCCTGTGGCGTACAGCAGTTCGAGCATGGCCCTATCGCGCAGGTCCTTGGGTTCGTCCGCTTGGGGCGCGTCGAGAACGGCCCCGGCCTCGGTCTGGTCCAGCACCTTGGGCAGCCGGCGCTCCGCCTTGGCGGTGCCGAGAAGCAGACCCGGGTCGCTCGCCAGCCACCCCCGGCGGTGACAGAAGGCGGTGAAGACCCGGGCACACGCCGTCCGGCGGGCCAGCGTGGCCCTGGAGCGCCCGGCCTGGTGCTGGTCACCCAGCCAGTCACGCAGGCCGGTGATGTCCAGGCCGGACAGGTCCGTCTGCCCGGCGGCCGTCAGGTGCGTGATCAGCGCGGTGACGTCGCCCAGGTAGGCCCGCACCGTGTGCGGAGACAGGTCCCGTTCGAGGCGCAGATGCCGTTCGAACTGCTCCAGCACGACGTCGAACCGTCCCCGGTCCCGCCCTTCGCCCGCTGTCATGCCGCCATACCCTCTCGCACTCCACCCTTGTCGCGCCGGCGGGCCGCGCGAGCGGCCCACACAGGTGAACCTACGCGCGCTGGGGGCGATGTGGGGGAGTGCCGAGGCGCCCTGTCAGGTTCGGGCGGCGGGCCGCAGCCGCCAACCTCGGTCGGCGTTCTCGACGAATCCCGCGGCGGCCAGGACGCCGAGGCAGGCCAGCGCCGTCCCGATGTCCACCCCGGCTGAGACGGCGATCGCCGCGGGACCCGCCGCGCCACGCGCCGGGATCGCCTCCAGGACGCGCCTGGTCTCCTCGTTCAGCCCGTCGCGAGGCCGGACGGGGCCGCGCCGCTCAGGGGCGAGGTCGTCCCCGATGGAGCCGACCAACTCGACGACCTCCTCCGGGGAGGTCACGCAGACGGCCCTGCCCTGCCGGATCAGGATGTGGCAGCCCGCGGAGACCTCGGTGGTGACGGGACCGGGCACGGCCATCAGGTGCCTGTTGAGGCCGGAGGCGTGGGAGGCCGTGTTGAGCGCCCCGCTGCGGGCGGCGGCCTGGACGACGACCGTTCCCCGGGACAGGGCGGCGATGACCCGGTTGCGGACGAGGAAGCGGAGCCGGGTGGGGTGCGCACCCGGTGGCCACTCGCTGAGGATCACCCCACGCTCCCGCACGACGCGGAAGAGGTCCTCGTGCGCGCTGGGATAACAGACGTCTGTTCCGCAGGCCAGCACGACGATCGTCGGCGAACCGGAGGCCAGCGCTCCCCGGTGTGCCGCGCCGTCGATCCCGTACGCGCCGCCGCTGATCACGGTCCAGCCTCGCCCGCCGAGGCTCATGGCGAACTCGGCCGCCACGGTCGTGCCGTACGCGGTGGCCGCTCTGGCCCCGACGACCGACACCGAACGCAGGCAGGAGAAACGCAGGTTCGCCGGTCCGTCCACCCAGAGCCCGAAAGGCCTGACATGCCCAAGATCATCGAGCTGGGTGGGCCACTCGGCGTCGCCCGGGACGACGAGCCGCGCCCCCTGCCGCCGGCCCTCCGCGAGGTCGGCGGCCGGATCTCTGTAGCGGGCCGCCCAGGCGGCCGCATGCCGATCGAGGTCCACGTGGCGGGTCGACGGACCACCGCGGTCGCGCTCCTCACGCACGAACCCGGGGTCGAGCCGGCCCCGCCTCGCCTGCTCCATGGCGTCCAGGGGGCCGTGGCGGGCGATCAGGCGGCCCATCACGGCGTCACCCGCCTCCGCCATGCGCATGAGAGCCACCCGCGCCAGCCGTGCCGATTCGTCCGGCTGTTCCGCTCCGCCCGGTTGCCCTGCCCCGCCCGGCTGTTCCACCTCGCCTGGGTGTTCCGCTCCATCCGGCCGCTCCGGCTCGCCGGGCCGTTCGGTCTCCTTCGAGGGGTCGGTCATTCGCATCAGTCCACTCCGAGCCATAGTGCGAGGGCCGCCGATGTCTCGGTGCGGCCCGGACGGTCTTCGCCCGCGAGGTCCGCGAGCGTCCAGGAGATCCGGAGAACGCGGTCGAGGCCGCGCGCGCTGAGCGTGCCCACGTCGAGCCCCCGGTGCAGCGGGGCCATGACGGTGTCGGGCAGGCGGAACCGGCGGTGCAGCGCGGACGAGGACACCTCGGCGTTGGTGTGCCATGGCGTGCCCGCAAGCCTTCGGGCGGCCCGCTCCCGGGCCTGCCGGACCCGCTCGGCCACGGTCGCGCTGTTCTCCACGAAGTGCCGGTCCGCGAGCAACTCGGCACGGGTGGCCCGGCCGATCCGCACCTTGACGTCGACGCGGTCGAGCAGCGGCCCGGAGAGCCGGTCGAGGTAGCGGCGCCGGCCCGCCGGGGTGCATCTGCAGGGATGCCCGCCGGTGCCCTCAAGCCCGCAGGGGCAGGGATTCGCCGCCAGCACCAGCATGAACCGGGCGGGGAACGTGACCGTGCCGACGGCCCGGGCGATCGTGACCCTTCCCGACTCGAGCGGCTGGCGCAGGGAGTCGAGCACGGTGGTGGCGAACTCCGGCGCCTCGTCGAGGAAGAGCACGCCTCGGTGCGCGAGCGACACCGCCCCGGGCCGTACGACACCGCCGCTCCCGCCACCCACGACGGCCGCCATCGTCGCGCTGTGATGCGGGGCCATGAAGGGCGGCCGGGTGAGCAGCGGGCGTCCCGGCGGCAGCGTGCCCGCCACCGAGTGGATGGCCGACACCTCCAGGGCCTTGTCCTGGTCCAGTGGAGGCAGCAGGGTCGGCAGGCGCTCGGCGAGCATCGTCTTGCCGCTTCCCGGGGGACCCAGCATCCACAGGTTGTGCCCTCCGGCGGCGCACACCTCCAGCGCCTTTCGGCCCATCGGCTGCCCGGCCACGTCGCACAGGTCGGGCCCGGATGTGTCCTCCGTGCGGTCGTCGTCCACCGACAGGGACGCGGCGTCCGCCACCATCGGGAGCCGGCGCAGGTCGCCCGCTCGCAGCCATCCCACGAGTTCGCCGAGAGTGGTGACCGGAACGACGGTGAGGCCGGGCACCAGAGCGGCCTCGGTGGCGTTGAACGCGGGCACCACGATGATGCCCACACCCGCCTGGGCCGCGGCGAGCGCGGCGGGCAACACGCCCCTGACGGGCCGCACCCGCCCGTCGAGGCCGAGCTCGCCGAGGAACGCCGGAGTCGCGATCCGCTGCGCGGGCACCGCGCCGGCCGCGCCGAGGACGGCCACCGCGATGGCCAAATCGAAGATCGATCCGCGTTTGGGCAGGGTCGCCGGGAACAGGCTCACGGTGATCCGCGCGTCCGGCCAGGCGAAGCCACTGTTGATCAACGCGGACCGCACGCGGCCCCGGGCCTCGCTGATCGCGGTGTCGAGGAGCCCGATGAAGTGCGTTCCCGCTATGCCGCGGCCGACGTCGGCCTCGACCTCCACGAGGCGTCCGGCGACGCCCACGATGCCGGCGCAGTGGGTCCGGGCGACGGGCACCTCAGACCACCCCGCGTTCATGCCGGAGCGAGAAGTCGCCCGCGAACCTCTCCAACGCGATCACATCGACCCGTATCGTGTCGAACCGCTCGGCGTGCGCGGCCAGCCACCGGCCGGCCAGCGCGCGCAGGCGCAGCAGTTTGTCGCCGGTCACCGCCTCGAAGGCCGTGCCGTGGCTGCGCCCGGAGCGGGTCTTCACCTCCACGACCACCAGCGCGTTCCCGTCCCGGGCGACGATGTCGATCTCGCCGTCGGCGCAGCGCCAGTTCCGGTCGAGGACGCGCATGCCTCGCGCCGTCAGATAGGTCACGGCCAGTTGCTCGCCGTGCCTGCCCAATTGATCTTTCGCGGCCATGGGACCACCTCCGGCCCCCGACACTCGCCGAGCCCGCCTCGGCCACGTCCGGCCGAACGCCTTTCTGTGGACAGGCGGAGCGATCCACAGGCGCGGGACGGGGAGCGCTCCCTTGTCCACAGTCCGGCCCGCTGCCGGAAATCGGGAGGGGTGGCCGCGGCAGGCTGGGCACCGGCGTGGATACTTGCCCCGGTCCACCCGGGCGGGACGGCGGAGCACCGCGCCGCGGCGACGTGACGCGCCGTACGCGGAGGGTTCGCCGGGCGTTCGGGAGTGAGGAGTCGGCGGTGATCGAGAAGTTCATCCGGGATCTGGGGGCGGGTGTCGGGGTCGCCCTGCCCGCCGTGCGCGTCACGGGACAGGACCCCGTGCTGCCGTCCGTCTTCCCGCTCGGCACGATGGCCGCGGCGTCGGCCGGTGCGGTGAGCGCCGCCGTCGCCGCGTACGCCGCCCGGCACGGGCGCCCGGCCGGGCCGAATCCCGGGCCGAACTCAGGGCCGGTATCCGACCCGGATTCCGGGCCGATCCCGGGACCGGGCTCCGAGCCGGACCCCGCGACGGACCTCGGGCCGAGCTCCAAGCCGGACCCGGTGCCGGATCCCGCGCTGGGCCTCGGGCCGAACTCGGGGGCGGGGAGCGGGGACCCCGAGGTGGCGATCGACGTCCGCCACGCCGCCGTGGCCTTCCAGAGCGAGCGGCACTTCCGTACGGACGGGAAGGCCATGGACGTCTGGGCGGCCCTGTCGGGGGACTACCCCGCCTCGGACGGCTGGGTCCGGCTGCACTGCAACTTCGACCACCACAGGGACGCCGCCCTGCGCGCGCTCGGGCTCGCCCCGGGGTCGGGCAAGGAGGCCGTCGAGAGGGCGTGCGCCGGCCGTACGGCCGTGGAGGTCGAGGAGGCGGTCGTCCGCGAGGGCGGCTGCGCGGCCGCGATGCGGAGCAGGGCGGAATGGCTCGCGCACCCGCAGGCGCGGGCCCTGGCCGGCCTCCCTCTGGTCGGTCTCTCCCGGCTGCCCGTCCCCGGTGGCCCGGAGGACGGCGGCGGGAGCCGTGGCCGGGGTGGGGTGGGGGAGCACAGCGCGGGCGGTGGGGTACGACCGCTCGGCGGCGTCCGGGTGCTCGATCTCACCAGGGTGATCGCCGGTCCGGTGGCCGCCCGCACTCTCGCGGCCTACGGCGCGGACGTCCTGCGGGTGGGCGCGGCGCACCTGCCGGAGGTGCCGGGGCTCGTGGTGGAGACGGCGTTCGGCAAACGGTCGTGCCACGTCGACCTGCGCTCGGAGACGGGCCGGGAGCGGCTGCGGGAACTGGTCCGCGGGGCCGACGTCGTCATCCAGGCGTACCGGCCGGGGACACTTAGGGCCAGGGGCTTCGGGCCTGACGACCTGGCCGCCCTGCGGCCGGGCGTCGTCTGCGTCGACGTCTCCGCCTACGGAAGCCGGGGGCCGTGGGCCTCCCGGCGCGGGTTCGACAGCCTCGTCCAGATGGCGAGCGGGATCGCCCATGAGAACGGCGACGGGCTGCGGCCCGCGCCGCTGCCCGCCCAGGCCCTCGATCACGCCACGGGATATCTGGCGGCCTTCGGCGCGGTCGCGGCGCTGATCCGGCGCACCGCCGAGGGCGGCTCCTGGCACGTCGAGGTGTCGCTGGCGCGGACCGCGACCTGGCTCGACGATCTCGGCCGGATCGACGGCGGGGGAGTGCCGCGACCTACGGTCGAGGATCTGCTGGCGACGATGGACAGCCCCTTCGGCACGCTCACCTATGTGACGCCCCCCGGCCTCGCCGGGGGCGTGCGGCCGGGCTGGACGACCCCGCCGCCCCGCCAGGGTGAGCACCCCGCCGCCTGGGCGCTCTGAAGGGGCCGCGCCCGCGGAAGCCGCCGAGGTGAAGACCCTCTTCGGGAGCGCCGGAAGGAGCGTACGGGGCGCCGCCGGGTGCCGCGCCCGTGGAGGGTCATCGGAAGGGGCGGATCCGGGTAGACTGTTCGACGGCCTGTTAGGCCGAATTCGCACGCCCATTCACGAGCCGCCTTTCTCGGTCCGGACCGCGTCCGGTGAAAGTGGCGGCCCGGGGCGTCAGGGCGCGGGCAAGAGGGCCCGCGTGACCAACCGAGACCGTGCCCAAGGGCACACGACCATGGAGGACCATCACCATGGCCCCTGTCGTCACCATGCGGCAGCTGCTGGAGAGCGGCGTTCACTTCGGCCACCAGACCCGCCGGTGGAACCCGAAGATGAAGCGCTTCATCTTCACCGAGCGCAACGGCATCTACATCATCGACCTGCAGAAGTCGCTGTCGTACATCGACCGTGCCTACGACTTCGTGAAGGAGACCGTCGCGCACGGCGGCACCATCATGTTCATCGGCACGAAGAAGCAGGCGCAGGAGTCGATCGTCGAGCAGGCGTCGCGCGTCGGCATGCCGTACGTGAACCAGCGCTGGCTGGGCGGCATGCTCACCAACTTCTCCACCGTGCACAAGAGGCTCCAGCGGCTCAAGGAGCTGGAGGAGCTCGACTTCGACAACGTGGCCGGCTCCGGGCTCACCAAGAAGGAGCTCCTCATGCGCCGCCGCGAGAAGGAGAAGCTGGAGCGCACCCTCGGCGGTATCCGTGACATGGCCCGCGTCCCGAGCGCGGTCTGGGTCGTGGACACCAAGAAGGAGCACATCGCGATCAACGAGGCCAAGAAGCTCGGCATCCCGGTCGTCGCGATCCTGGACACCAACTGCGACCCCGACGAGGTCGACTACCCGATCCCGGGCAACGACGACGCCATCCGCGCCGTCAGCCTCCTCACTCGCGTGATCGCCGACGCCGTCGCCGACGGCCTGATGACCCGTGCGGGCGCCGGTCGCGGTGACGAGAAGCCCGCGGGCGTCGCCGCCGCCGAGCCGCTGGCCGAGTGGGAGCGCGAGCTCCTGGAGGCCCCCGCCGCCGAGGCTCCGGCCACCGAGGCCGCCGAGGTTCCGGCCACTGAGACCGCCGAGGCCGCGGCCACCGAGGCTCCGGCTGCCGAGGCCGCCGAGGCTCCCGCCGCCGAGCAGGGCGAGCAGGCCTAGGTAGACCACCGGTCCCCGCCGGTGCGGCTCCGGCCGCTTCCGACAGGCGGGGACCCCAGGGAAGACCTGGTCCCAGGCGCCGGTGCCGCACCGGGCACCGGCGCCCACGGCTCCACCGGGCGGGCGCGCCACACGGCCGGCCCCGCCCCCACGACGATTCGCATCCGGGTCCCGAAGAGGAAATTGGACAATGGCTTCCGTAAACATGGCCGACGTCAAGCGGCTTCGTGAGCTGACCGCCGCCGGCATGATGGACTGCAAGAAGGCGCTCGAGGAGTCCGAGGGCGACTTCGACAAGGCCGTCGACATCCTGCGCCTCAAGGGCGCCAAGGACGTCGGCAAGCGCGAGGCCCGCACCGCGTCGAACGGCCTGGTCGCCGTCAAGCACGAGGGAGACTCCCTCGCGGCGCTGCTGGAGCTCAACTGCGAGACCGACTTCGTCGCCAAGAACGAGCGTTTCCAGGAGCTCGCCGCCGACATCGTCGCGCACATCGTCGCGAGCAAGCCCGCCGACGTGCCGTCCCTGCTCGAGTCCGAGCTGAACGGCAAGACCGTCAAGGAGCTGCTCGACGAGGCCAACGCGGCGCTCGGCGAGAAGATCGAGATCCGCCGGTTCTCCGTGCTGGAGGGTGGCTTCATCACCTCCTACATGCACAAGACCGACCCACAGCTCCCGCCGGCCGTGGGCGTGCTCGTGCAGCTCGACACGCCGAACGCCGAGATCGCCAAGGACATCGCCCAGCACACCGCCGCGATGGCCCCGAAGTACCTCAGCCCCGCCGAGGTGCCCGCCGAGGTCATCGAGAAGGAGCGGTCGCTGTTCGAGCAGATGACCCGCGAGGAGGGCAAGCCCGAGGGCGCCATCCCGAAGATCGTCGATGGCCGGGTCAACGGCTGGTACAAGGACTTCACGCTCCTTGAGCAGGCGTTCGTCAAGGACAACAAGAAGACGATCGCGAAGGTCGCGGACGAGGCCGGCGTCAAGGTCCTGGCCTTCACCCGCTACAAGGTCGGCCAGGCTTAGGCTTAATTGCCAGGATCGACCCACGCGACACGAGGAGGCCGCCGCCGTGCAGGAGAACACCAGACCCGCCACGCCGGCGGCTTCGTCGTACGACGGGCCGCTGCGGTGGAAGCGGGTGATGCTGAAGCTGTCGGGTGAGGCGTTCGCCGGCGGCGAGTCCCTCGGGATCGACCCGCGCGTCGTCGCCCAGCTCGCGGACTCGGTCGCCGAGGCGGTCCGCGAGGGCGTGCAGGTGGCCGTCGTCGTCGGCGGGGGCAACATGTTCCGCGGCGCGGCCCTGTCGCAGGGCGGCATGGACCGCGCCCGGGCCGACTACATGGGGATGCTGGGGACGGTCATCAACTGTCTCGCCCTGCAGGACTTCCTGGAGAAGCGCGGCATCGACACCCGCGTGCAGACGGCCATAACGATGCAGCAGGTGGCCGAGCCGTTCCTGCCGCGCCGGGCGATCCGCCACCTGGAGAAGGGGCGCGTGGTCATCTTCGGCGCGGGCCTCGGGTCGCCGTTCTTCTCGACCGACACCTGTGCCGCGCAGCGCGCGCTGGAGATCGGCGCCGAGGCGCTGCTGAAGGGCACCCAGGTCGACGGCGTGTACGACTCGGACCCGCGCAAGAACCCCGACGCGGTCCGATTCGACCAGCTTGAGTACGGTGAGGTGCTGACGCGGGGACTCGGGGTCATGGACGCCACCGCGATCAGCCTGTGCATGGACAACGGCCTGCCCATCGTGGTCTTCGACCTCATGGGCGAGGGCAACATCCTGCGGGCGGTCCGCGGTGAGAAGATCGGCACGCTGGTGAGTCCGGCAGGGAAGTAGGGAGCCGCAGTGATCGACGAAACCCTCCTCGAGGCCGAGGAGAAGATGGACAAGGCGGTGACGGTCGCCAAGGACGATTTCGCGAGCATCCGCACCGGCCGCGTGACGCCCTCGATGTTCAACAAGATCAACGTTGACTACTACGGGTCGCCGACGCCCATCCAGCAGCTCGCGTCGTTCCACGTCCCCGAGGCGCGCATGGTGCTCATCCAGCCGTACGACAAGGGCTCGCTGAACGGGGTCGAGAGGGCCATCCGCGACAGCGATCTCGGCGTCAACCCCAGCAACGACGGCACCGTGATCCGCGTGGTGTTCCCCGAGCTGTCGGAGGAACGCCGCAAGGAGTACATCAAGGTCGCCCGCAACAAGGCGGAGCACGGCCGGGTGTCCGTGCGGAACATCCGGCGGCACGCCAAGGAGATCCTCGACAGGCTCGTCAAGGACGGCGAGGCCGGCGAGGACGAGGTCCACCGCGCGGTCAAGGAACTCGACGACCTCACCCAGAAGCACGTCGCGAAGATCGACGAGCTGCTGAAGCACAAGGAAGCCGAGCTGCTCGAGGTCTGACACCGCGGTCCCCGGGAGTGCCTGACAAAGGCTGCCCCACGCGCAGCAGGGCTTGATTTGTCAGACACGACCTAGGGCCGAACGGCATGACCGTGATCCTTGTGCCGCGCCATGGGCAGGTGCGGCACAAGGATCACGCGTATATGGAGAGTGAGACGCTGTGGACGGAACTGCTGCCGCCGGCGACCGGAACCCGGCGGGGGGCGCGACCGGCCCCTCCGGCGCCGGACACGGTACCGAGAGGGACGACCCGGCGGACGCGGCCGTGCCGTCCGGCGACGCCGGGAAGGCCACCGGCCGCACCGGGCGCAACCTCCCGGCCGCCGTGGCGGTCGGCGTCGCGCTGGGCGCGGTGGTCATCGGCTCGCTCTACTTTGTCAAGGTGGCGTTCCTCGTCGTGGTCCTGGTGGCCGTCGGCGTGGGTGTGCACGAGATCGTTAAGGCGCTCGGCGGCTACGGCGTGCGGGTGCCCCTCGCGCCGCTGCTCGCGGGCATGGCGGCCATGGTGCTCGGCCCGTACTGGGGCGGCGCCACGTTCCTGGTCGGCGCGTTCGCGGTGACCGTGATGGTGCTGCTGGCGTGGCGGATGTTCCAGGGCGCCGAGGGCTTCGTCCGGGACGCGACGGCCGCGTTGTTCGTCGCGGCCTACCCGGCGCTGATCGCCGGGTTCGTCCCCCTGCTGCTGGCCCCTGAGGACGGGCCCGACCGGGTGATCGTGTTCGTCGCGGTGACGGTCTGCAGCGACATCGGGGGCTACTTCGCCGGAATCTTCTTCGGCAGGCACCGCATGTCGCCGCTCATCAGCCCGAAGAAGACCTGGGAGGGCTTCGCCGGGTCCACCCTCGCCTGCGTCGTCGCCGGCGCCTTACTGGTGCACTTCCTGCTGGGCGGCGAGTACTGGGAGGGCGCGGTCGTCGGCCTGGCCGGAGTCACCTGCGCGACGCTCGGCGACCTGGTCGAATCGGTGATCAAGCGCGACATCGGAATCAAGGACATGGGCACGCTGCTGCCGGGCCACGGCGGGGCGATGGACCGTCTCGACTCGCTGCTGTTCACGCTCGTCCCCGTGTGGCTGCTCCTCACCCTGCTCGTTCCGGCCGCCTGACGACCGGCCGCGCCTGACAACCGTACGCCTCACAACCAACCGCCCGGCGACCGCGACGCCGGGTCAGATCCGGCTGGTGGGGGCGAGCCGCTCGGTCACCGCCCGATGCCCGTGCTCGGCCACCAGGCGGAGTTCGGCGTCGGTGAGCGGGAGCAGCCACAGCCACCGTACGACGTCCCCGCCAAACATGAATCCGGACATATCCGGTAGTCCTGGCGGGTCCATCAGCATGAGGACGCCCTCATGCCCGCCGCCCAGCGGGAACGTCACCGGCTTCTGGAACCAGCGGGCCGTGTGCCCGTGTCCCAGCCAGGTCACCGACCGCCACGGGTACTGCCCGAGCCAGGAGAACAACCGGGCGGCGACCCTCGGATCCTGCCTGGTCGCGAGCGCGAGTTCCACCCGGCACGCCGTGTCGTACATCTCCGCGGTGGGCATCCGCTGGCAGCTCATCCCCACGGTCGACAGGACGGTGTAGTCCCTGGTGAACGTCGGCGGGCGCTCGCTGACGCCGACGAGCGGCAGGCGGTCGCCGCCGACGTCCCAGTAGCGCCCCGGCGGGCCGAGCCTGCCGTCGAGGTGACCCAGCACGAACTGCTGGAAGGTGGCCCAGCTTCCCTCCGCCTGCCGCCACTGCCAGTAGGCGCGGGCCTTGGCCACGCGGGGGGCCAGCCCCTCCAGCGCCTCGGCGAGCGACCAGGCGTACGGCGACTCCCCGACCGCGTCCCTGGCGTATCCGGGCAGGCCGCGGTCGAGGTCGGCCCAGGACGGAATGACCGCGAGGAGTTCGCCGTTCTCGTACAGGGCGACGCCGTCGCCCTCCTCGAACCACAGCACCGACAGCGCCGCCGGGTCGAGCGGCGGGGTGCCCTGCGGCCGCGTGGTGCGGTTCGCGGGCAGCACCGGCGGCAGCCCGGCGCCCACCCGTGCGGGGTCCTCCTCGGCGGGGGCCGGGACGTGGTTGGCCAGCCAGACCGCTCCGTGGACGATCCCCCGCGCGTCGCGAAGGTAAGCTACGGAGGAGGTCCGGTCGGCTTCGATCGTCAGTGTGCGGCTCCCGTAGGGGTTGGGGCTGGTGAGCACGACAGTGATGTCCAACACCTCACCTCTCGTAGGCCTGCGGGATTCGGCCGCCAGACAGAATGTAGAACCGCTCGCGGCAGTCGTTAAGAGGACGGCCGCGAGGAGATGGAAAGGGTTTCGCGTGAGCGAGCAGCCGAAGACCGGGCAGCTGACCTTCGTCGCGCCCCGACGGGCCAAGCCGCAGCGCCATCTGGCCGACCTCACGATGGCCGAGCGCAGGGCGGCCGTAGCCGAGATCGGCGAGAAGCCGTTCCGCGCCGACCAGCTCTCGCGGCACTACTTCACCCGGCTGACCGGCTCGCCGGAGCAGATGACCGACCTGCCGGCGCCGCTGCGCGAGCGGCTGGTGGAGCAGCTCATGCCTCCGCTGCTGACGTCCGTACGCGAGATCACCTGCGACGGCGGCACCACCCGCAAGAACCTGTGGAAGCTGTTCGACGGCTCGCTGGTCGAGTCGGTCCTCATGCGTTATCCCGACCGCGTCACGATGTGCGTGTCCTCCCAGGCCGGGTGTGGCATGAACTGCCCGTTCTGCGCGACAGGGCAGGCGGGGCTCACCCGCAACATGTCCACCGCCGAGATCGTCGAGCAGGTCGTCGCGGGGGCGCGGGCGCTGGCGCGGGGCGAGGTCCCGGGCGGGCCGGGGCGCGTCACCAACGTGGTCTTCATGGGCATGGGCGAGCCGATGGCCAACTACAAGGCCGTCATCGGCGCCGTCCGCCGCCTGGTCGATCCCGCGCCGGAGGGCCTCGGCATCTCGGCCCGCGGGGTCACCGTCTCCACGGTCGGCCTGGTGCCGGCGATCGGCAAGCTGGCCGACGAGGGCCTGCCGGTGACGCTCGCCGTCTCCCTCCACGCTCCGGACGACGAGCTCAGGGACACGCTCGTGCCGATCAACACGCGGTGGAAGGTCGCCGAGGTGCTCGACGCGGCCTGGAGCTACGCGGCCAGGACCAAGCGGCGCGTCTCCATCGAGTACGCGCTGATCAAGGACGTCAACGACCAGGAGTGGCGGGCCGACCTGCTCGGCCGCCTGCTCAAGGGCAAGCTGGTGCACGTCAACCTCATCCCGCTCAACCCCACCCCCGGCTCGAAGTGGACCGCGTCGCGTCCCGAGGACGAGCGGGCCTTCGTACGCCGCCTGGAGTCCCACGGCGTCGCCGTCACCGTGCGGGACACGCGGGGACGGGAGATCGACGGGGCGTGCGGCCAGCTCGCCGCCGCGCCCCAGCCGTAGCGCGTCGGCCGCAGAGTCAGCCGTAGGGTCGGCCGCGGCGGGTCACGGCCGGGTGCGGCGCAGCCACGTGTAGGCCGCCAGGCCGATCGCGGGCCACAGCACCGACTGCGCCGTGAGCAGGAGCGGGTTCGCCAGCAGCACTCCGTGGTGGGCGTCCCGCATCCAGCCCATGACCGGCACGGTGAGCCAGCGGGCCCCGGTGAGGCTGAGCATCAGCATCAGCAGGTACCCGAAGATCAGGGCCATCGTGGAGACCGCCGGGGAGCGCAGGATCGGGCGGCTCGTCAACGCCCCGAGGGCGAGCCCCGCCGCCGCCGACAGCAGATGCAGCCATACGCCGGTCAGCAGCACGCCGGTCGTGGGGACGGTGGTCAGCCGGCCGAGCAGCGCGGCCTCGGCGATCGCGGCGAGCACGAGCAGCGTGGCGAACGCCGCCAGCAGGCCGCTCACCTGTTCCCGCGTTCGCAGGGCGGACAGGGCGACGGCGCGCTGCTCGTCCGGCTCGGTGTCCAGCAGGCCGCGGGCGGCCCACGCGAGCACCGGCACGAGCATGGCCGCCGAGTCGGCCGTGGCGGCGATCTCCTGACCGGTGGGCACGGCGGTCGCGTAGAGGACCGCGAGCAGCGCGAGCAGCGCGAGCAGTGGTTGCAGGGCCCGGTGCGAGGCGACGTATCCGGCGACGCGGAACCGCGCCAGGGCGATCACGGAGGTCATCCCGCGGCCTCCCCGGCGACGCGGGCCGTGCTACGCACCGTGCAGCCCTCGGCGCGCAGGCGGTCGGCCAGTTCCGCGGCCCTCGACGCGGGCACCGCCACCTCCAGCACGGTCAGGGGCTCCTCGGCGGCCCGCTCGACCGGCTCCAGTTCCCGTACGGCGCGGTCGCGGACCTCGAAACGGCGCAGCCCGGGGAAGTCGCGCAGGTCGCCCTGGTGGTCGCTCACCACCACGATCCCGCCGCGCGCGCGGATCTCCCCGATGATCCGGGGAAGCTCGGCGCGGGTGGCGGTGTCGAGCCCGGCGAACGGTTCGTCGAGCACGAGCAGCCCCGGCTCGGCGAGCAGCGCCTGGGCGAGGCCCACCTTGTGGGCGCTGCCCTTGGACAGGTCCGGCAGGCGCCGGCCGAGCAGGTGGTCCATGCCGAGCCGCTCGCTCCAGTGGCCGATCGCGTCCTGGGTCACGCGGCGGACCGCCGCCATGTGCCGCAGATAGGCCGCCACCGTGAACGGCTGGTCGGCGGGGAAGCGCTCGGGGGCGTACCCGACGACCCGGGGGCGGCCCTCCACGCGTCCGCGCACGGGCCTGAGCAGCCCGGCGGCGAGCCGCAGGAGGGTCGACTTTCCGGTGCCGTTGGGGCCCACGACCTCGGCGACGTCCCCGGGATCGAGGACCAGATCGGCGTCGGACAGGACCCACGGGTCGCGCCGTCCGTACCGGAAGGAGACGCTGGCGATCCGCATAGGTTTCCGAGCCTATCGAAGGATCTCCGCCCATTTCGGGTATTCGTGATCAATAGCCCGGCGTCCGGGCTGAAGCGGCACCCAGCTCCGCCGGAAAACCCTCATAAATCGCAACAAGTGTCAATTTCGTGGCGCGATACACCACGATGGTGCTCATGCTTCGCAGATCATCCCCCCTGACGGCTGTCCTCGCCGCCGGTCTCACATTGACCGCCTCCCTGGCCGCCGCCCCCGCGGCCTGGGCCGACACCTACACGCCGGGCTCGGCCGGCCTGGGAGACCCGTACTTCCCGCACGCGGGCAACGGCGGGTACGACGCCGGCCACTACGCGATCAAGCTGAGGTTCACGCCGAAGACGCACCACATCAGCGCCACCACCACGATCACGGCCACGGCGACCAAGAACCTGTCCCGCTTCAACCTCGACTTCTCCGGGCCGAAGATCAGCCGCGTCGAGGTCAACGGCAAGCGGGCGGCGTACAAGCGGAAGGGCCAGGAACTCGTCGTCACCCCCCGGCACGGGCTGCCGTCGGGGGAGAAGTTCACGGTCGAGGTGTCCTACGCGGGCCGGCCGAAGCCGATCCAGGACGAGGCGCTCGGTGCCTCCGGCTGGATCGACACCCCGGACGGCGCCGTCGTCGTGGCCGAGCCGGACGGCGCCCGCAGCTGGTTCCCGGTCAACGACAACCCCCGCGACAAGGCCACCTTCAGCTTCCAGGTCTCCGCGCCCCACGGCGTCACGGTCCTCGCCAACGGAGAGCCGAAGAACTCCGGGATCGTCGGCGTCCGCGGCGGCTACAGCACGTGGAGGTGGGAGATGTCCCAGCCCATGGCGCCGTACCTCGCCACGGTCGCGATCGGGAAGTTCAAGGTCACCGAGGGCACCGTCGACGGCATCCCCAGCATCACGGCGGTCGACCCCTCGCTTGCCAAGGAGTTCAGGTATCTGCACCGCACCACCGCCAAGGCGATCATGTGGGAGTCGAAGGTCTTCGGCGCCTACCCGTTCACGTCCACCGGCGGCATCGCCGACAAGCTCGACGTCTCCTACTCACTGGAGACCCAGGGCAGGCCGGTGTACGACAAGGGCATGGCCGACGACCTGGTCATCGTGCACGAGCTGGCCCACCAGTGGTTCGGCGACAGCGTCGGCCTGCGGAGCTGGAAGGACATCTGGCTCAACGAGGGCTTCGCGACGTACGCCGAGTGGCTGTACGAGGAGCAGCACGGCGGTCCGTCGGCCGAGAAGACCTTCGCGAAGCTCTACAAGAAGAAGAGCGGCAGCGATTTCTGGAAGCTCAGGACGGGCGATCCGGGACGCGCCGGCATGTTCGACGGCGACGCGATCTACACGCGCGGCGCCATGACCGTGCACGCCCTGCGCAAGAAGATCGGCGACGAGACGTTCTTCACGCTGCTGCGCACGTGGACGGAGGAGAACCGGCACTCCACGGTCACCACGAAGGACTTCGTGGATCTCGCCGAGCGGCTCTCCGGCCAGGACCTCGACGCCCTGTTCGACGCCTGGCTCTACAAGGCGCACAAGCCCAAGCTCTGAGACGCGCCGACGTCCTCACGCAGGGCGGTGCGACGCGCCAGGGCACTCGCGACGGGCCCGGTCATGTGACGCGACCGGGTCATGTGAGGAGTTCGGGCGGGCGCGGGCGGCCGGTGAGACACCCGCCGCCCGCGCACCCGCCCCCGCACCCGCCGTCTCCGGGCGGCCGTCAGCGTGACGCCCACGGCGTTCGCGACCCCGCACGGCCGCGACACCGGGCTTCACGCGTCCGCCGGACGTCACGCGCGACGTCCGGCCTCCACGCGCCCGCGACGCGGGTGCCACGCGACGACGGATCCACGCCGGAGGTGGCGGGCGGGGCTCAGCCCGCGGAGGCCGCGGGAGCGGGTTCGAACCCCGCCGTACGGTACCGCTCGATCTCCACCCATGCGGCCGACATCCCGGTGAGGCACCGGTCGAACACCTCCGCCTGCCGGACGTACGCCTCCCGGGCGGGACCGGGACGCACGCACAGGTCGTCGGTGTCGCTGACCGACCACGGCACGTCGCTGTGGCCGAGCGCGGCGGGCAGCAGCGAGGCGACCCCCCGCGCGCCCAGCTCGCTGGTGAGCTGCCGCCGGACGGGACGGCCGAGCACGTCGGCGAACACCTGCGCCCAGACCTCCGACCGCGCGCCGCCGCCGGCCAGCCGCCAGGGCCGGTCGCCGACGTCGGCCCCGCTGGCCAGGACCCGGTCGAGCTGGACCCGGTGATACTGGGCGACGCCCTCGATGACCGCGCGGGTGAGGTGACCGCGGCGGTGGACGGCGGAGACGCCGAGGAACGTCCCGGAGGCCGCCGGATGCTCGGGGGCGCCGTTGACGAAGGGCAGGAACAGCAGACCGCCGGCGCCCGGCTCGACCGTCGCCGCCTCCTCCAGCAGTTCCGCCGCGGGGACGCCGCCGCCCGTCTGCCGGTGCGGGGCCGAGGCCGAGCTCAGCCAGTCGAGGTTGGCGGCCGACGTGGGCGCGACCTCCATGGCGAGCATCGTGCCCGAGTCCGGCATCAGCGCGCTGAGCGTGACCTCGGGCGCGGGCGTCGCCGCGGGGACGACGACCCCGTTGATGGCCCACGTCCCCACGATGATCGTGACGTCCCCCGGTGCCCGGCCGCCCGCGCCGAGCGTCGCGGCCACGCAGTCCATGCAGCCCGCGATGACCGGCAGCCCCTCGGGCAGCCCGGTCAGCTCCGCGACCCGCGCGCTCAGCCCGGCGACGACCTGCCCCGACTGCCGCAGCGGCGGGAAGCGGTCGAGGTCCGCGGCCGGCAGCCCCACGAGTTCGAGTGCCGTCGGGGTGTAGGCGCGGGTGTCCAGCGCGACCATCCCGAACGCGCTCGCGTCGCTGTAGTCGGCGCTGGGCACGCCGGTGAGCCGCGAGGTCACCCAGTCCTTGCACGACAGCGCCCACCGGGTCCTCGCGTACGCCTCCGGCTCGGCGTCGTGCATCCAGCGCAGCAGCACGGCGGGCTGGGCGGCCCACGGGATGGAGCCGGTCTCGGCGGCGAGGCGGCGGGCCGCCTCCGGCTCGATCGCGTCCACGATGTGCTGGGCGCGGCTGTCGGACGACGCGATGGCGGGCCCGACCGGCCGCAGCGACTCGTCGACGGGGTAGAGCCCGTTGCCGTGGGCCGCGACGCCGATCCCGGCCGGCACGTACCCGTCGGCCGCGAGCTTGCCCGCGAGGTCGCCGAGCAGCGAGACGACGGTCTCGGCGAGGCCGGCCATGTCCACGTCGTGGCGGTGGGCCGTCACGCTGGTGCGCGGCGTGCGGGCGTGCACCACCCCCACCTCGCGGCCCTCCGCGTCGAACGCCGCCGCCTTCGACGCGGTCAGGCCCACGTCGACCCCGATGTAACACGTGGCCTGGTTCGTCATGCCGTCCTCCCGCTGCCCCTGCTCCCGCCCACGCCCCCGCCAGTGCTTCCGCCCGTGCCCGCCGCCTCGGCCAGGGCACGGGGACGGTGACGCCGCAACTCCCTCTCGTACGCGGCCACCTCGGAGCGGGCCCGTCCCTCGTCCCAGCCGAGGTGGCGTACGGCGACGTCCGCGCAGGTCGCGGCGCTGTTCAGGCCCATGTCGCCGTTGAGCCCGACAAGGATACGCCGCAGCATGACGTCGGCCAGCGTCACCGCCCCCTCCTCGCGCACGGCCATGACGATCTCGGCGGCGAGCGCCCCGGTCTCCTTGTCGACCACCTCGGCGAGCGAGGGGTCCCCGGCGGCGATCTCCAGCACCCTGCGGGCGCGCACGCCGTAGAGCTGCAGCAGGCGGCGGGAGGACGCCCGGTCGAGCGGGGAGTCGCGGAGGAAGTCGCGGACGAACTCCGGCCAGGCCGAGGTCTCCGCGCCGGGCAGGGGCCGTTCCCGGGTGACGCACGGGCGGGGGCGGCGGCCGAGCACGCGCAGCGCCGCGTCGGTGACGTCCTCCGCCAGCGCCCGGTGGGTGGTGAGCTTGCCGCCGATGACGGTCAGCAGCCCCCGGTACGCCGGCCCGTGGTCGAGCACCGTGTGCCCACGGCTGATCTTCGCGTTGTCCGACACCCCGCTCGTGTACGGCAGGGGCCGGATCCCGGCGACGCTCCACAGCACGTCGGAGGGGGTCAGCCCGGCGCCGGGGAAGATCCGGTTGGTCTCCGCGAGCAGATACTCGATCTCGGCGTCGCTCGCGACGACCTCGTCCAGGTCGCCCTCGTACGTCAGGTCGGTGCTGCCGAGCACGTAGCGGCCCTGCCAGGGGAAGACGAAGATCGGCCTGCCGTCGGCCGCCGCCTCGAAGAAGATGCAGGTGTCGGGGGCGCCGGGGAACGGGTCGAGCACGACGTGGCTGCCCTTGGTGCCGCCGTTCAGGCGGCGGCTCTCGATCTGGCCGTCGAGGATCCGGTCGATCCACGGCCCGGCGGCGTTGACGGTGACGGCGGCCCGTATCTCGCCGCGCGCCCCCGTCCGCACGTCCTCGGTGCGCAGGCCCGCGACGCGGTCGCCCTCGACGACGAGTCCGGTGACGGAGGTGTAGGTCAGCACCCGCGCGCCGAGGCGGCGCGCGTCGAGGAACAGCTCGACGCAGAGCCGCTCCGCCCAGGGCACCTGCGCGTCGTGGAAGAGCGCGGCCCCGCGCAGGCCGTCGCGGGAGAGCGTGGGCCATCTGCGGGCCACGGTGCGGACCGGGACGGTCCGGCTCAGGCCGCGTCCCCGGCACAGAGCCAGCAGGTCGAACGCCAGCAGGCCGAGGCGGATCAGCGTGCCGGGCCGGGTGTTCCCCTTGTAGAAGGGGATCAGCATCGGGTAGTCGCGGACGAGGTGCGGAGCGGTGCGGAACAGCAGGTTCCGCTCCCGGATGGATTCGTGCACGAGCGCGAAGTCGTAGCGCTCCAGGTACTTGAGGCCGCCGTGGATGAGCCGGCTGGACGTGCTCGACGTGCCCGAGCCCACGTCGGCGCGGTCGACGACGACGACGCGCAGGCCGCGGGCCGCGGCGTCCCGGGCGATGGCGAGCCCGTTGATACCGGCTCCGATGACGGCGAGATCGACGACGTCGTTCTCGCCGGAGGGGACATGGTGCGACATGGGAGGCTCCCGGGGGAATGACGGGCGCGGGTCCGCGGGCGGCGCTCGCCGGACCCGCGCCCTTGGGGGTTCAGATCGCGGCGCCGGCCGTCTTCTCCTGGAAGATCTCGTACGCCTCCTCGGGCTTGAGCCCGTCGTGCACGACCCCGCGGACGGCGGCGAGCATCCCGGCGGGGTTCTCGCTCTGGAAGATGTTGCGGCCCATGTCGACGCCCGCGGCGCCCTCCTGGATCGACCGGTAGGCCATCGTCAGGGCGTCCAGCTCCGGCAGCTTCTTGCCGCCGGCCACGATGATCGGGACCGGGCAGCTCGCGGTGACGGTCTCGAAGCCCTCCTCCACGTAGTACGTCTTGACGATGTGGGCGCCCATCTCCGCGCTGATCCGGGTGGCCAGGCGGAAGTAGCGCGCGTCGCGGACCATGTCCTTGCCGACGGCGGTGACGCCGAGCACGGCCACGCCGTGCCGCTGACCGGCGTCGACCAGCGCGGCCAGGTTGGCCACCGACCGCGACTCGTGCTCGCCGCCGATGAACACCTGGATGGCCACGGCCGCGGCGTTGAGGCGCAGCGCGTCCTCCATGTCGAGCGCGATGTGCTCGTCGGACAGCTCGCGCAGGATGCTCGGGCCGCCGCTGGCGCGCAGCACGATTCCCGCGCCGGTGGTCGCGGGGATGCTGGTGCGCAGCGCGCCGCGGGTCATCATGATCGCGTCGGCGTCCGGCGTGAGCGGGGCGATCCGGGTGTCGAGGCGCTCCAGACCGGCCATCGGTCCCACGAAGTAGCCGTGGTCGAAGGCGAGCATGACCGTGCGCCCGGTGTCCGGCCGGAAGATGCGCGACAGGCGGTTGCGCAGGCCCCAGTCCTGCCCGTGCGCGCCCTTCACGTGGAAGCCGCCCGCCGCGGGCCCGGACGTCCCGAAGTCGCGGGCGTCGAGCAGGCCGTCGGTGTCAGCCATCAGTGTCGTCTCCTGTGATAGTGGTGGTGGTTGTGGCGGCCGCGGGTCGCGGCCGCCGTCTGAACAGGGAGGCCAGGCCTCCGCTACGGTCGCCTCCGCCTGCGAGGAACAGGACGAAGAGCACCAGGCCGCCCTTGAGCAGGTTCTGCGCCGCGGTGCTCCAGCCGACGAGGTTGACCAGGCCGTCGAGGAGGATGAAGAACAGGGCCGCGCCCCACACGCCCACCGGGACCGCCCGGCCGCCGGAGATCAGCGTGCCGCCGATGACCACGACGGCCACGGAGTCGAGCAGGTAGCGGGTGCCGAGATCGGCCGAGGGCGCGATGTAGGCGGCGAGCAGCGCGCCGGTCAGCCCGGCCAGCGCCCCGCTCAGCAGGTACGTCGTGGCGATGACCCGGGCCACCGGGACGCCGGCCCGTTCGGCGGCGCGGCGGTTCTGCCCCACCGCGACCAGCGACCGCCCGTAGACCGTACGGCGCAGCAGGGCGGCGACGAGCACGGTCAGCACCGCGATCGCCAGCGCGAGGACCGGTACGCCCGCCGGACGGAGGTTGAGCGCCGCGCGGAGACCGGCGTCGGGCACGGCGGTGAAGCCGTTGGCCGTCGACAGCGTGATCGACGAGGCGACGAGCCCCGCGGCCAGCGTGGCGATGATCGGGGGGACGGACAGGCCGAGGATGGCCACGGTGCTGACCGCCGCGACGAGGACGCCCACGCCGATGCCCGCGAGGATGCCCACGGCCGCCGAGCCGGTCGCGGAGGCCGCCGCCACCGAGACGAACCCGGCGAGCGAGATGATCGAAGAGACCGACACGTCGATGTTGCCCGGGCCCGCGGTGACGACCAGCATCTGCCCGAGCCCGACGATGACGAGGTAGGGCGCGAGGGACAGGGCCAGGGAGACCGTCTGCCCGCCGCCCTGGCCCGAGATGACCAGGATCACCAGCCACACGAGCGCGGCGGCGGCGAAGCCCCAGACCCAGGGGGCGCCGTTCCGGGGGCCGCTCCAGGAGCGCGGCCCGGCCACGCGGATGTTCATCGCAGCACCTTCCCCACGACGACGCGGCCGGCGAGCACGGCCAGGACGATCACTCCCTGTACGGCCGACTGCATGTCGGACCGCACGTCGAGCAGGCTGAGAACCACGCTGACCAGGCCAAGCGTGACCCCGCCGACGGCCGCGCCCCACGGCACCGCGGTGCCGCCGGCGAAGGAGCCGCCGCCGAGGATCACCGCGGCCACCGTCATGAGCGTGTAGCTGGAGGCCGACGACACGTCCCCGCCGCCCGTCTGGGAGGCCAGGACGAGGCCGGACAGCACGCCGAGCACGCCCGCCGCGGCGTAGGCGACGACGCGGGAGGTCACCGGGCGCAGCCCGGCCCGCCGCAGCGCGACCGGATTGCTGCCGAGACCGCGCATCCGCACCCCGAGGGCGCTGCGCGCGGAGAGCAGGTAGACCAGCAGGGCGACGACCACGATCGGCAGCAGCGGCGCGGGGAAGCCGGCGGGCTGCCACGCGCCGAAGGACGCCAGCCACTCCGGGGTCGTGCCGCCGGGCGTGGGCAGCAGGAACAGGCCGAGGCCGAGCCAGACGAACGACGCGCCGAGGGTCGCGATCAGCGCCGGCACCTGCCGCAGGTGGATGAGGAGGCCGAGGACGGCGTACGCCGCGACCAGCCCGGCCAGCACGAGGACGCCGGTCAGGGGCGACGACACCAGCAGCGTGGCGGAGACCACGGTGACCAGGCCGACGAAGTTGCCGATCCCGAGGTCGATGTCGCCGACGGCCATCAGCGTCATCTGGGCCTGCGCGGCGATCACCAGCGGCACGGTCGCGGACAGGACCAGGGTGAGGCCCTCCACGGTCAGCACGCCCGGCTGGAGGGACGAGCAGACGCCGATCATCACGATCAGGGCCACGGCGCTGACCGCGGCGGGTGCGGAGCGGCGCATCCGCGCCCGGCCCGGCAGGGCGGGGGCGAGAAGCTGGGCCATCAGTCGTCTTCTCCCTTCTCGGCGAAGGAGACGCCGATGATGCGTTCCTCGGAGATCTCCTCGCCGGTGAGTTCGGCCACCACCCGGCCGGCGCGGAAGACGTAGACCCGGTCGCAGTGGGCCATCTCGGCGTTCTCGCTGGAGTACCAGACGACGCTGCGGCCCTTCGCCGCCTCCTGCCGGATCAGGCCGTACAGATCGGTCTTGGTGTGCACGTCCACGCCCCGGAACGGGTCGTCGAGCAGCACGAGCCCGGCGGGAGAGGCGAACGCGCGGGCGACGATGACCTTCTGCTGGTTGCCGCCGCTCAGCTCGGTGATCCCGGCCTCCGCGCCGCCCCTGATCGACAGGCGCTTCACCCAGTCGGCGACGACGGCGCGTTCCTCCGCCGGGCGGCGCAGCCCGCGCCGGGCGATCCCGCGCAGCGCGGTCACGATCAGGTTGTCGCCCACGCTCCACAGGGGCAGCACCCCCGAGCGCTGCCGGTCGCCGGGCACGTAGGCCCGGCTCACACCGACGGTGGTGTCGCGCCGGACGGGCCGCCACAGGCGTTCGAGCACCTCCTGCTGGCCCTGACCGGCCAGCCCGGCGAGACCCACGACCTCGCCCCTGCCGACCCGCAGGGTGACCTCCCGCAGGCCGGGGCCGGTGGCCCCGAGCAGTTCGGCCACCGTCTCGCGGGCGGCGGTCCCGGCGGCGGCCGGCGCGCCGAACGTCGGCGGAGCGGCGACGTGCGCGCCCATCAGCCCGAGGACGTCCGGTTCGCTCAGGCCGGAGGCGGGCCGCTCGGCGGTGACCGCGCCGTCGCGCAGGACGGCGACGCGGTCGGCCACCGAGAGGACCTCCCGGATGCGGTGCGAGATGAGCAGCACGGCCGTCCCGGCCTCGGTCAGCCGCCGCACGTAGGCGTACAGCGAGCGGGCGGCGTCCGGGCCGAGCGACTCGGTGGGCTCGTCGAGGATCAGCAGGTCGAGCCGGTCCACCAGGCAGGCGCGGGCGATCTCCACCATCTGGCGGCGGGCGAGCGACAGGTCCTCCACCCGGTCGCGCGGGGAGACGCCGTGACCGGGGAACATCTCGTCGAGGCGGCGGCGCACCGCGTCGCTCGCGGCCCGCCGCCACCGCAGGCGGGGCAGGCAGTGCCGCGAGGACACCCACATGTTCTCCGCCACGGTGAGATCGGGGCACAGCGACGTCTCCTGGTAGGCCATCCGCACCGTGCGGAAGTCTCCGGCGGACGCCTTCGCACCGTGGACGAGGACCGTGCCGGCGTCGCAGGGCTCCAGCCCGGCGAGGACCCGCATGAGGGTGCTCTTGCCGGCGCCGTTGTGGCCGACCAGCCCGAGCACCTCACCCGCGCGGACCTCCAGGTCCACGCCCGCCAGCGCCCGGGTGCGCCCGTACGTCTTGGTCACGCCCCTGGCGGTGACGACGGGCGGCCGGCCGGCCGGTCCGGTGTCCGTGTCCGGCGGCGCGGTGCCGCCGGCCGGGAGATTGTCGACGTGCATGCCCGGTCTCCTCCGTCTCCTGCCGTCGGTGTGTGGAGCGGGTCAGCCCTGCGCCGACGGGATCGGCGGCTGCACCGGCTTGCCACCGGTCTTGACGGCCTCGACCTGCTGCCGGAACAGGTCGCGGGTCCACGGCCAGGCGGCGTACTCGTCGGGCTTGAGCACCGAGGCCCAGGCGTCGCGGTCCTTCTGCTCGATCAGGACGATCGGGAAGGTCATCTGCTTGGGCACGTCCTTGCCGTCGAGCAGGTCGAGCGCCTCCCAGAGGGCCGCGACCGACTGGCCGGGGTCGGACATGACGGCGACCGAGCCGTTGTCGATCTTGTTGTCCCGCCAGTAGCTCAGCGCGCGGCCGTTGGTCTCGAAGTCCACCGCGGGCACGGTCTTGCCGGCCGTGGCGAACGCCTGGGCGACGCCGTAGCCGTCGCCGCAGCCGATGACGCCGTCGACCTTCGGCACGCTGGACAGCACGCCGAGCACCGCCTTCTGCGCGGTGGCGCCGTCGCACATGCCGGTCACCGTCGCCACGGTCTTCACCCCGGGGTAGTCCTCGAGGATCTTCTTGGTGGTGTCGAGCATCTCGGCCTCGGGCTGGGACCCGACGACGCCGCGGCTCACTATGACCGAGCCCTTGCCGCCGATGCCCTCCAGGAGCGGCTTCGCGGCGTACGTCGCCCAGTCGACGAAGCTGTTCTGCAGGACGTGTGCGCAGGGCGCGTCGATGGCCGAGTCGAAGACCACGACCTTGACGCCCGAATTGCAGGCCTGCTGGATGACGGGCTGCAGCGCGGTCGGCGAGGCCGGGTCGATGAGCAGGGCGTCGGGCTTCTGCAGCAGCAGGCTCTTGATCTGGGCGACCTGCTCGGTCGCGGAGTTGTCGCCCGGCGCGTTGACGACCTTGTACTTGCCGATCAGCCCGTCGCTCTTGGCCTGCTGGGCGGCGGCCTCGAACTTGGCGATCATCGTCTGCCGCCAGCCGTTGCCGATGAAGCCGTTGCTCAGCGCGATGAAGGGCTTGCCGCCGCCGTTGCCGCCGCTCGCGGCCCCGTCCGCGGCGGCGGTGTCACCGGAGCCACCGGAGCCGCAGCCCGCGGCCAGGACGGCGAGAGCGGAGATCGCCGCGGCCGAGGCGGTGCGCCAGGGCCGGCGTGTGGGACGCATGTGCATGGTGTCTCCAGTCAGAGCGGGTTCGCGAGGGGGATCGGCTGGGACACGTCGGCCCGGTGCCGACTTGTCATTACAGGCCTGTAGTGACAAGCAAACTAAGACGGCGTTTCGGGCATGTCAAGAGGCTGTTTCCGGACGCACTACTAGGAGAGTCATGGATAATCTTGATGACGGCTTCGACCACTTGTAGTGACAGGTGTTGGTCGGGCATGCTGCTGCGGTGCCGCCAAGGAGGTTCCCGTGACCCTGACCTATCCGCCCCTGGACCGCGACGGGGCGGAACCGCTGTGGATGCAGCTCATGCGGGCGTTGCGCGCGGAGATCGAGAGCGGCGAGCGCGGCCCCGACCGGCCGCTGCCGTCGGAGGCCGAGCTGAGCGACCTGTTCGGCGTCTCCCGCACTGTGGTCAGGGAGGCGCTGCGCGAGCTGGTCCAGCAGCGCCTGATCTACAAGGTGAAGGGCAAGGGGGCCTTCGTCGCCCCCCGCAAGACCGAGCTGAGGTTCGTCGGGTCGATGTCCGGATCCGCCGACGACCTGCGGGAGTCGGGCCGCCGGGTGACCACCCAGACCATCCGCCAGGCGCTCGGCGAGGCAGACGAGCGGGAGGCCGCGCTGCTGCGGATCCCACAGGGGGAACAGGTCGTACGGCTGCGCAGGCTCCGCCGCGTCGACGGCCAGCCGTGGCTGCTCGTCGAGACGGCCCTGCCCGCCCGGCTCGTCCCCGGCCTGGAGCGGGTCGTCCTGGAGAACCAGTCGCTCTACGACACGCTGCGCCGCCGGTACGGCATCGAGCCCGCGGCGGCCGACCGCTGGATCGAGGCGGTCTTCCCCGACCGGGAGGACGCGGCGCTCCTGGAGGTGTCCACCTCGACACCGCTCCTCGGCATCGAGTCGGTCGCGTGGCTGGAGGACAACACCAGGTTCGAGGCCTACCACGCCCTCCACCGCAGCGACCAGACCCGCTTCTACGTCGGCATCCGCTGACCACGCCGTCGTCCGTGCCTCCCGGCGTCCCGGGCGGTGGGGCGTCATCCCTCGCTTCGGATGCCGCGGCCTCCGGACGGACGACGCCCCGCCCGGCTCACCAGCTCTTGCCGGCCTGCTCCCGGACCGTACGGTTGATCCGGTTGAAGAAGTTGGTCAGCGCGATCTCCAGATTGATCGCGGACAGCTGCGCCTCGTCGAAGTGCGCGGCGGCGGCGTCCCAGATCTCGTCGGTCACACCCGGCGCGCCGTCCTGGATCCGGGTGGCGGCCTCGGTCAGCGCGAGCGCGGCTCGCTCCGCCTCGGTGAAGAAGGGCGTCTCGCGCCACGCGACCACGTTGTGCAGCCGCTCGTCGGTCTCCCCGTGCTTCCTGGCCGCCGCGACCCCGGCGAAGACGCACGGGCTGCAGCCGTTGATCTGGCTGGCCCGCAGGTGGACCAGGTCGAGCACGCGCGGTTCGACGCCGCTGGCGTGAATCGCCTTGTAGAGGTGCTGGATCGCCGTCGTCACGTCGGCATTCGCCCGGCTCTTCATGCGTGCTTCCATCGGTGTCGCCCCTTCATCGGTTACCCGCGCCCGTCCGGGCGCGTCATCACCCATGACGTGGCGGATTCGAGGAAGGTAACAACATGTCCGACACCAGCCCGGCCGACCCGGTGGGCGAGGCGTTCGAGGCCCAGCGCGACCGGCTGCGCGCGGTCGCCTACCGCATGCTCGGCTCGCGGGCCGACGCCGAGGACGTGGTCCAGGAGGCCTGGCTGCGGCTCTCCCGCCAGGGCGCCGAGAGCATCGACAACCTCGCCGGCTGGCTGACCACGGTGGTCGGCCGGATCAGCCTGGATGTCCTCCGGTCGCGCCGGGCCCGCCCCGAGGCGTCCTACGACGACCGGCTGGCCGAACTCGTGGTGACGGCCGACGACAGGCCCGCGCCGGAGGAGGACGTGGCGCTCGCCGACTCGGTCGGGGTCGCGCTCCTGGTCGTCCTGGAGTCGCTCCGGCCGAGCGAGCGGCTGGCGTTCGTCCTGCACGACCTGTTCGCGGTGCCGTTCGACGAGATCGGCCGCATTCTCGGCAGGTCCGCTGACGCCGCCAAGATGCTCGCCAGCCGCGCCCGCGGGAAGGTGCGGGCGAACCCTCAGGAGCCCGGACGGCCGAGGGCCGCCGGACGGGAACAGCGCGAGGTGGTCCAGGCCTTCCTGGCGGCGGCCCACCGCGGCGACTTCGAAGGGCTGCTGCGCGTGCTCACGTGAAGACCGAAGTCCGTACCGGCCCTAGAGACCGCCGAGCTGGGAGGCGGCGCGGATGGCGAGCCACACCTCGGCGAAGTCGCCGGTCGCCGACAGGTCGCGGCCGGTCAGTGCGCCGAACCGGCGCAGCCGGTACGCCAGCGTGTTGGGGTGGACGTGCAGGGCCCGCGCGGCGTCGTCGACGCGGCGGTCGCGTTCCATCCAGGTCCGCACCGACGCGACCAGGTCCGATCCGTGCGCGGTGTCGTACCGCAGGGCGTCGCCGAGCACGTGCTCGACCAGGGCGGCCAGCACGCCCACGTCGTCCGGCAGCCACCGGCCCGTGGTGTCCTCGCCGTACGTCACCAGCGGCCGGCCGGACTCGGCGGCGCGGGAGGCCGCCCACAGCGCCTCGCGCTGGGCGACCCGCAGCGACGACCCGGGCGGGAGCGGGCGGCTGACGCCCGCCGCGGTCCCCGGGATCTCCCGCAACGCCGCCCCCGCCTCTCCGGCGCCCGCCCCGCCGTCCTCCCCACGCGGTGCGGCGCCCCCCGCGTCGCCGGTGATCACGGAGGCCGGCGTCAGCACGTACAGGTCGCGGTGCCGGCGGAGCATGAGGTGGGGTGCTCGCCGAGGGCGCCCACGACGGCGTCGTCCTCGGCGTCGCGCGCCACGAGCAGCACGACCTCGACGTCCGGGAGGAGGCCCATGAGGGCGAGCCTGCGCCGGGCGGTCTCCGGGTCGAGCACGTCCTGCAGCAGTTCGGCCAGTGTCTCCGCGCCCTGCCGCCGCAGCGTCTCGCGACGGCTGCGCACCATCGCGAGCCGCAGCGCGGCGACGGTCGCGATGTGCTGCACCACGGCCAGCCCGGCCGGGCGGGCGCCCTGCCGCTCGAAGGCCACCAGCCATCCCGCCGGGCCGCCGGGCGCGGGGACCGGGAGCGCGAAACCGCCGGGGATGGTCGGCGGCGCGTCCGCCGAGGCGGGCAGCCGTACGCCGGGAGGGGGCGCGGGCACGCCGGGCAGCAGCGGCCGCCCCTGCGGTGTGCTCAGGTGGATGGCGTACCCCGACAGCCGTTCGAGCCGCTGGAACAGCCCGGCCGTGTCCAGCCCTTCCGAGGCGAGCCAGCGCAGCGCGCCGAACACCTGGAGCTGGGCTCCCAGCCGCTGCCGGGCGTCCTCCTGCACGGCCGCCGCGACCTCCTGCGCGATCGCGATGAACGGCACGGCCAGCGGCACCTCCAGCACCGGGAACCCCCGCTCCTCGGCGGCGTCGAGGAAGGCCCGGCGCAGCGGCGGGACGTGCAGGCCCGCGCTGAGCGCGAGCGCGGCCACCCCCGCGTCGTCCAGCCGTTCCAGGTACGCGCGCTGCGCGGCGGCGGCGCGCGGCACGCCGATGCCGGTCGTCATGATGACCTCGGCCCCGAGCAGCCAGGGGGTCGGGTCGCCGAGCTCGCTCACGTGCGCCCAGGAGACCGACCTGCCGAGGCCACGCTCACCGGCCACGACCCTCAGTTGCAGCGCGGGGGAGCGCAGCAGGTCCTCCACCGTGGTGTGCGTGTCCACATCGTGGAGCCTATTTCTGGTGATAGACCCAATTGTCCTTATTCGGAGGGGTGGGGCACACTCAAGCGGTCTCCCTTGACCTGGAGGAACGCATGACCGGCCGTCCCACCCTGATCGACGCCCCGGCGGGACCGCCGCGACCGCCGGACGGACCTCTACCGACGCTCGACGTGGCCTACGATCTGATCGGCCTGCTCGCGCCGGGCACGGCCTGACGCCGGGGAGAAGCGATGATCGTCGACCTGTCGGTGCCCGTCGAGAGCGGCATGCCCGTCTACCCCGGCGATCCGGAGGTGGAGATCGCGCCCGCTCTCACGGTGGCGGAGGAGGGCGTGAACGTGCTCCGCCTGCACCTCGGGTCGCAGTCGGGCACTCACGTGGACGCGCCGTGCCACATCGACGACGCGCTGCCCACGCTCGGCGACCTGCCGCTGGAGCGGTTCCTCGGCCCGGCGGCGGTCCTCGACGCCCGGGGCCTGCCGCCGCGGGCGCCGATCACCCCCGCGATGCTCGGCCCGGTCTCCGGGCGGCTCGGGCCGGGGACCGTCCTGCTGGTCGCCACCGGCTGGGACGCCCACTGGGGCACACCCGGCTACCTGGCCCACCCGTACCTGGAGGCGGAGACCGCCCGCCTGATCGTCGCCGCGGGCGTGCGGACCGTCGGCGTCGACGCCCTCAGCGTCGACCCGACTCCCGCTCCCGCCGACCTGCCCGCGCACCGCGTGCTGTGCGGCGCGCACGCCGTCATCGCGGAGAACCTGCGCAACCTCGGCCCGCTCCTGGAGGCTCAGGCCGCCGGTCGTCCGATCGAGGTCTCCCTGCTGCCGCTGCGCCTCCACGCGGCCGACGGGTCTCCCGTGCGCGCCGTCGCGGTCACGCGCTAGCGCGTGCCCCAGGAGTAGGTCTGCTTGTGCAGCTTGAGGTAGACGAACGTCTCGGTGGCGCGGACGCTGGAGATGGCCCGGATCTTGCCGAGGATCTCCAGCAGGTGGGTGTCGCCCTCGCAGACCACCTCGACCATGATGTCCACCGAGCCGGCCGTGAGCACGACGTAGTCGATCTCGGGGATCTGCGACAGTTCGTCGGCGACCTGCTCCAGGTCGCCCTCGCACTTGATGCCGATCATCGCCTGGCGCGGGAAGCCCAGGGTCAGCGGGTCGGTCACGGCGACGATCTGCATGACGCCGAGATCCAGCAGGCGCTGCACCCGCTGGCGCACCGCCGCCTCGGACAGGCCCACGGCCTTGCCGATCGCGGCGTACGGCTTGCGCCCGTCCGTCTGAAGCTGCTCGATGATCTGCTTGGAGATCTCGTCGAGCACCACCGGCCCGCCCTTCGCGGCAGCCGCGCGGGATCTAGGCGGAGTCGTCATCCTCGGGGGGTGTCCTCTCTTGGAGAGCGCGTCGGTCCTACCGACCTCGTGTTACGGCATCGTTTTTGCCATGTTGCGATCGTGGTCTGACATGGTGTCAGCTCAGTCGCTTCCGTCAAGCGATTCCGTAGCAATTTGGTATCTTAGCCACGAAATCCCTTGTCGTAGGCTCTTTCCTCTGTCAGAGTCGCGACATCCTAGCTACCTCAACAGGAGGTCAACGGTGACCACCCGTCTCCAGAACTTCGTGAACGGGAAGTTCGTCGACGCCGCGAGCGGCCGTTTCTCCGACGTCGTAGACCCTACGACGGGAGAGGTCTACGCCCAGGCACCGGTGTCGGCCCAGGAGGACGTCGACGCCGCGTACGTCGCCGCGACGGCCGCCTTCGAGACGTGGGGCCAGACGACGCCGGGTGAGCGCGCGGCGCTGCTGCTGAAGGTCGCCGACGCGATCGAGGCCCGGGCCGACGAGATCAACGAGGCCGAGTGCCGCAACACCGGCAAGCCCCGGGCGCGCATGGCCGAGGACGAGACCCCGGTCGCCGCCGACCACTTCCGCTTCTTCGCGGGCGCGGCCCGCACCCTGGAGGGCCCGACCTCCGGCGAGTTCATGGCCGACCACACCTCCGTCATCCGGCACGAGCCGATCGGCGTCATCGGCCAGGTCACGCCGTGGAACTACCCGATGATGATGGCCGTGTGGAAGATCGCCCCCGCGCTCGCGGCCGGCAACACGGTCGTGCTCAAGCCGTCCGACACCACCCCGGCCTCCACGCTGAAGCTGGCCGAGATCCTGGGCGACGTCCTGCCGGCCGGCGTCTTCAACGTCGTCACCGGCGACCGGGAGACCGGCGCGCTGGTGGTCGGTCACCCGGCCGCGAGCATGGTCGCGATCACCGGCTCGGTGGGCGCGGGCATGGCGGTCGCGAAGACCGCCGCCGACGACGTCAAGCGGGTCCACCTGGAGCTGGGCGGCAAGGCCCCCGTCGTTGTCTTCGACGACGTGAAGGACATCAGGGCCGTCGCCGAGGGGATCGCCGGGGCCGCCCTCTACAACGCCGGCCAGGACTGCACCGCGGCCTGCCGGGTGCTGGTGCACGAGAGCATCCACGACGAGTTCGCCGCGGCGCTGACCGAGGCCGCCGCCGCCACCAAGCTGGGCGGGCTCGACGAGGAGGACGCCTACTTCGGCCCGCTGAACAACGCCAACCAGCTCGCCCGGGTCGAGTCGTTCTTCGAGCGGCTGCCCGAGCACGCGAAGGTCCTCACCGGCGGCGCCCGCGTCGGCGACAAGGGCTACTTCTTCGCCCCCACGGTGGTCGACGGGCTGCGGCAGGACGACGAGATGGTGCAGGACGAGATCTTCGGCCCCGTCATCACCGTCCAGACGTTCACCGACGAGGCCGACGCGCTGGCCAAGGCGAACGGCGTCCGCTACGGCCTGTCGGGCTCGGTCTGGACCTCCGACCACGGGCGCGCGATGCGGATGTCCAAGCGCCTCGACTTCGGCGTGGTCTGGGTCAACACCCACATCCCGTTCGTGTCCGAGATGCCGCACGGCGGCTTCAAGCACTCGGGCTACGGCAAGGATCTGTCCGTCTTCGGGCTGCACGACTACACCCGCGTCAAGCACGTGATGCACTACATCGGCGAATAGGTTCCCCCGGCGCGAGCCGTACGACCTATCGATAAAGAGGGATAAGCCTGGAATGACAGATATCCAGGCGGGCCCGGGGGCGGCGGTCGCCGCCCCCGGATCAGTCAGCGTGCCCGCCATCGAACTCGACAACGTGGTCAAGGAGTACACCTCGCACGGCGAGGTCGTACGGGCGGTCAAGGGCGTGAGCCTCGCGATCGCGGAAGGGGAGTTCTTCTCCCTCCTCGGGCCCTCCGGCTGCGGCAAGACCACCAGTATGCGAATGATCGCCGGGTTCGAGGACCCCACGCAGGGGGTCGTCAGGCTCCACGGGGAGGACGTCACGCACGTCCCGCCGAACAAGCGTGACATCAACATGGTGTTCCAGTCGTACGCCTTGTTCCCGCACATGAACGTCTGGGACAACGTCGCGTTCGGGCTCAGGCGCAAGAAGGTCCCCGACGCGGAGATCACGCGCCGCGTCGGCGAGATCCTGGAGGTCGTGGACCTCACCGGCCGTGAGAAGCGCCGTCCCAAGGAGATGTCCGGCGGCCAGCAGCAGCGGGTCGCGCTCGCCCGCGCGCTGGTCAACCGGCCCCGCGCGCTGCTGCTCGACGAGCCGCTCGGCGCGCTCGACCTCAAGCTCCGCCAGGCCATGCAGATCGAGCTCAAGCGCATCCAGCGCGAGGTCGGCATCACGTTCGTCTACGTGACGCACGACCAGAGCGAGGCGCTGACGATGAGCGACCGCATCGCGGTCATGAACGACGGCCTGGTGGAGCAGCTCGCCGAACCCCGCGAGATCTACGAGCGGCCCGCCAGCAAGTTCGTCGCCGGCTTCATCGGCACCTCCAACCTGTTCAGCGGCACAGTGCAGCAGGTGAGCGGCGACACGGCCGTGCTCGCCCTCGGCCCGAGCGACCGGATCCTCATCCCCGCGGACGGCGCGCTGTCCGCCGGGCAGGCGGTCGATCTCACCGTCCGCCCCGAGAAGATCAAACTCGCCAAGGAGCAGCCGGAGGGCGACCTGAGCGTCGTCCGGGGGACCGTGGCCGAGGTCGTCTACCTCGGGACGTACAACAGCTACGTCGTGGTGCTCGGCGACGGGGCCGAGATCACGGTGTTCGAGCAGAACGCGAACGACAGCACGATCACCGCCGAGCGCGGCGACGAGGTATGGCTCTCCTGGCAGCCCTGGCATTCCTACGCGCTGAGGTAAAACCCCGAACTCCCCGGAGCACACGAACCCCATGAACCATCCTCACAGGCAGGACCCCGCCTTCCTCCGCGGCACGACCCAGCGCCGGCTCGGCAGGCGCGACGCCTTCCGGCTCGCGGGACTGTCGGCCGCCGGGCTCGCCCTCGCCGCCTGCGGCGTGCAGGGCAAGGGCACGGCCAAGCCGACCTCCTCCGCGCAGGCCCAGTCCGAGGTGGAGAAGTACTGGTCGGGCAAGACCGGGAACGGCCACGTGGACTTCGCCAACTGGCCGCTCTACATGGACCCCAAGCAGCCCGAGCTCAAGCAGTTCACCAAGCAGACCGGGATCACGGTGACCTACAAGGAGGTCATCCAGGACAACCCGAGCTGGTTCGCCAAGATCCAGCCGCAGCTCGCGGCCGGGCAGTCGATCGACTACGACCTGATGGTCGTCACCAACGGCCTGCACTTCACCCAGCTCGTGCAGCTCGGCTACCTCGTCCCGCTCGACCACTCCAAGCTGCCGAACTTCGCGGCCAACGCCGGCGACCGGTACAAGAACGAGTCGTTCGACCCCGGCAACGTCTACAGCATCCCGTGGGCGTCCGGCATGACCGGCATCGCGTACAACCCGAAGTACGTCGACACACCGCCGACCAGCATGGCCGACCTGTGGAACCCCAAGTACAAGGGCAAGGTCGGCATGATGTCCGACTCCCAGGAGATCGCCAACTTCGGCCTGTTCGCGCTCGGCATCGACCCCGACAAGTCGACCGAGGCCGACTGGGAGAAGGCCGCGGCCAAGCTCCGGGAGCAGCGCGACGCCGGCATCGTGCGCAAGTACTACGACCAGGCGTACATCGACCCGCTGGCCAAGGGCGACATCTGGCTCACCATGGCGTGGTCGGGCGACGTCTTCCAGAAGAACGTCTCCGACGGCACGGACCTGAAGTTCGTGCTCCCCAAGGAGGGCGCGACCATCTGGACCGACAACATGATGATCCCGAAGACCGCGACGAACCCGGTCGACGCGATCACGCTGATGGACTTCTTCTACGACGTGAACGTCGCCGGGCGGCTGGCGGAGTACATCAACTACGTCACCCCGGTCCCGGCCGCCAAGGACGTCATCGCCGCCGACGCCGCGAAGGCCACCGGGGAGGACAAGAAGCTCCTCGACGCGGTGGCGGGCAGCGAGCTGGTGTTCCCGACCGAGGACGACTACGCCAGGCTGCGCAGCTACAAGAACTTCGCGACGCCGCAGGAGCAGAAGAAGTTCGAGTCCATCTTCCAGGCGATCACGACGGCATGAGCAGGCTCAGGGCTTCGCTGACGCCGTACGCGCTGCTCTTCCCGGGCACGCTCTGGCTGGCGATCTTCTTCGTCATCCCGACGGTGGTCATGCTGTCGCTGTCGCTGCAGTCCGGCGACGTGGTCAACGGCTACGCGTTCACGTTCAACTGGCACAGCTACGTGGACGGGATCAGCACCTACCACGACCAGATCATCCGGTCCCTGGTGTACGGCCTGGCCTCGACCCTGATCCAGATCGTCATCGGGTTCCCCGTGGCGTACTGGATCGCCTTCAAGGGGGGTAGCCGCAAGTCGGTCTACCTGTTCATGCTGCTGCTGCCGTTCCTCGTGTCGTTCGTGCTGCGCACCATCTCCTGGCAGTTCTTCCTGTCCGACAACGGCCTGCTGCTCGGGCCGCTGAAGTCGGCCGGGCTGGTGCCGCAGGACTTCCACATCCTGGCCACGAGCGCGGCGGTGATCGGCGGCCTGGCGTACAACTTCCTGCCGTTCATGATCCTGCCGATGTACGTCGCGCTGGAGCGGATCGACCCGCGCGTCCTGGAGGCCGCGCAGGACCTGTACGCCAGCAAGGCGCAGACCTTCCTGCGGGTGGTGCTGCCGCTGTCGCTGCCGGGGGTCTTCGCCGGGGTGCTGATGACGTTCGTCCCGGCCACGTCCGACTACGTCAACGCGTCCGTGCTCGGCGGCACCAGCAACACGATGGTCGGCAACGTCATCCAGAACCAGTTCCTGATCAACCAGGACTACCCGACCGCCTCGGCGCTGTCGTTCACGCTGATGGCCCTGCTGCTGGTGGGCATCTTCGCGTACGCGAGGGCGCTCGGCACCGAGGACGTGCTGGAGGTGGCGGCGCGATGAAGCGTGGCCTGCTGCGGGGCCGCCTCCTGCAGATCTACACCTGGCTCGTGATCGCGTGGCTGGTGCTGCCGATCGCCGTCATGATCCTCTTCGGCTTCAACGACACCCACGGCCGGTTCAACACGAGCTGGCAGGGCTTCACGCTCAAGTGGTACGGCAAGCTGTTCGAGATCGGCGACCTCACCCAGGCCCTGGTGAACTCGCTCGTCATCGCCGTGCTGACGATGCTGGTCGCCGGGGTGCTCGGGTCGCTGATCGGGCTGGCGCTCGGCCGCTACCGCTTCCGCGGGGCAGGGGCGATGAACCTGGTCATGTTCGCGGCGATCTCCTGCGCCGAGATCGTGATGGGCGCGTCGCTGCTGTCGCTGTTCGTCACGCTCGCCGTGCCGCTCGGGTTCTGGACGATCGTGATCTCGCACGTCATGTTCTCCATCTCGTTCGTGGCCGTGACCGTGCGGGCCAGGGTGATGACGCTGGACGCCTCCCTGGAGGAGGCGGCGCGCGACCTCGGCGCGGGGCCGTGGACGACGTTCCGCCTGGTCACCCTTCCGATGATCTTCCCGGGTGTGCTGGCGGGCTCGATGCTGGCGTTCGCGCTGTCGATCGACGACTTCGTCATCACCAACTTCAACTCCGGCGGCACGGTGACGTTCCCGCTGTGGATCTGGGGCGCCACCCGGGTCGGCATCCCGCCGCAGGTGAACGTCATGGGCACGCTGATCTTCGCGGCCGGTGTGCTGATCGCCCTCGGCAACGCCCTCCTGGCCCGCCGCCGCGCCAACGCTTAAGAAGGAAGTGGAATTCGTGGTTCCGTCGAAGGCGCTCGCCGACGCGGAGCGCAGGCCGTACTGGCTGGACCGGCCGCTCGCACCCGAGCCGCTGCCGCCGCTGACCGGAGACGTCACGGCGGACCTCGCGGTGGTCGGCGGCGGCTTCACCGGGCTGTGGACCGCCCTGATGGCCAAGGAGCGCGACCCCTCGCTCGACGTGGTCCTCCTGGAGGGCCGCGCGGTCGGGTGGGCCGCCTCCGGCCGCAACGGCGGGTTCTGCGCGGCGAGCCTGACGCACGGGCTCGGCAACGGCCGGGACCGCTGGCCGGCGGAGATCGCGACGCTGGAACGGCTCGGCCGGGAGAACCTCGACGAGATCGAGCGGACGCTCTCCCGCCACGGCGTCGACTGCTCCTTCGAGCGGACCGGCGAGCTGCGCGTCGCCACCGAGGAGTGGCAGCTCCCCGGGCTCGACGAGGACGTCAGCGCGGCGGCCTCGCTCGGCGGGCGGCTGGAGCGGCTCGACCGGGAGCGCGTGCGAGCCGAGATCGACTCCCCGACCTACCTCGGCGGGGTGTGGGACCGGGACGGCGTCGCCATGGTCGACCCGGCACGCCTCGCCTGGGGACTGCGCGACGTCTGCGTCCGGCTCGGCGTGCGCGTCTTCGAGCACACGCCGGTGCGCTCGCTGCACGAGGACGGCCCGGCGCTGGAGCTGGGGACGCCGAAGGGCCGGGTCAGGGCCGGGCGGGTGGCGCTCGGCACCGGCGCCTTCCCGCCGCTGCTGCGCCGGCTCCGGCACTTCCTGGTGCCGGTGTACGACTACGCGCTGATGACCGAGCCCGTGTCGGACGACCTGCTGGCGGAGATCGGCTGGCGGAACCGCCAGGGCGTCGGCGACTCGGCCAACCGGTTCCACTACTACCGCCTGACCGACGACAACCGCATCCTGTGGGGCGGCTACGACGCCGTCTACCACAACGGCGGGCTGGTCAGGCCGGAGTACGACCAGCGCGACGCCACCTTCGAGAAGCTCGCCACCCACTTCTTCGAGACGTTCCCGCAGCTCCACGGCCTGCGCTTCACCCACCGGTGGGGCGGGGTCATCGACACCTGCAGCCGGTTCAGCGCCTTCTTCGGCACGGCGTACGGCTCCCGTCTCGCCTACGCCGCCGGATACACCGGTCTCGGCGTGGGGGCGACCCGCTTCGGCGCCAACGTCATGCTCGACCTGCTCCAGGGGCGTCTCACCGAGCGGACCGAGCTGGAGATGGTGCGGCACAAGCCGATGCCCTTCCCGCCCGAGCCGGTGCGGTCCGGCGTCATCCAGCTCACCCGCTGGGCCATCGCCCGCGCCGACGAGCACGAGGGCCGCCGCAACGCCTGGCTGCGCACCCTCGACGCCTTCGGCGTGGGCTTCGACTCCTGACGCGGCGTCCGCGTCACCGGCCGCGGACCTCCAGGAAGTGCCGGTTGTACATGACGCCGAGGACGTTGCCGAAGGGATCGACCACGGAGGCGGTGACGAATCCCGGGCCGCGCTCCACGGGCTTCTCGTACGTCGTGGCGCCGAGGGCGAGCAGCCGGTCGACGGCGGCCTCGACGTCGTCCAAGTGCCAGTAGACGACCGCGCCCGCGGGCTCGTCCGGCCGGGGGCGGGGGGCGAAGCGGCTGTCGACGACGCCGAGCTCGTCCTCGTGGTCGCCGATCCGGAACTCGGCGTAGGCGAGCGTCCCCTCGACGGAGCGCGTGAAGTACGGCTCCACTCCGAGCAGTCCGGCGTACCAGCGGGCGGCGGCGGTGACGTCGTCGGCGTAGAAGCTGACGGTGCTGAGGCCTCGCAACATCGGGTTTCCCTTCTCGACGGGTGATGTCGTCAATCCTCCGGCCTGAAGTGCTCACCTTCTGAGCACTTTTCCGGGCAGAATCGGGAACCATGCGCGCCGACCGTCTCGTCGCCGTCCTGCTGCTGATGCAGGCTCGCGGCCGGGTGACCGCGGCCGAGCTGGCCGGCGAACTCGAGGTGTCCGTGGCCACCGCCCGCCGGGACCTGGAGGCGCTGTCGGCGGCGGGCGTCCCGGTCTATCCGCAGCCGGGGCGTGGCGGCGGCTGGTCGCTGGTCGGCGGCGCCCGTACCGACCTCAGCGGCCTGTCGGCGGCCGAGGCACAGGCGCTGTTCCTGCTCCTCGGCCCGGCAACGGCCGGGCCGTCCGCGTCGGGGCCGGCCGAGGCCGGAGCGGCGCTGCGCAAGCTCCTGGCGGCCCTGCCCCGGACCTTCCGGGCCGACGCCGAGGCCGCCCGCGACGCGACCCTGGTCGACCCCGTCCGGTGGGGGGAACGCGACCGCCCGCGGCCCGCGACGGTCGACCTCCTGCAGACCGCCGTGGTGAGCCGTCGCAGGGTCCGCCTGACCTACGCCGGCAGGGACGCGGAACCCGCGGAGCGGCTGGTCGACCCGTGGGGACTGATCGACAAGGACGACGTCTGGTACCTGCTGGCGGGAACCGACCGGGGGCGGCGGACCTTCCGTGTCGACAGGATCGTCCGGGCCGAGGCGACCGGCGAGACCGCCGAACGCCCCACCGGCCTCGTCCTCGCCGCCGCCTGGCAGGAGGTGGTCGAGGAGATCGAGCGGCGGCGTTCGCGCACCTGGGCGACCGTGCTCGTCGAGGAGCGGTTCGTGCCGGTCCTGCGCGACCGGTTCGGACGGCACTGCCACACCGAAGGCGAGGCGGGCCGGGGCCGTGTCCGGGTGCGCCTCGCCGCCCCGACCCCGCTGGACGTCGCCCGTCACCTCGCGGGGTGGGGCGCGATGATCGAGGTCGTCGAGCCGAGCACCGTCCGGGACGAGCTCGCCCGCATCGGCGCCGAACTCGTCGCCCGCAACTCGGGACGGGAGCCGGCCTAGGACGGCCGGGGTTCTCCGGCCGGCCGGCCGGTCGCCGTCGGAGTTCGTTCACATCAGGTTCGCGCGGGGGTCCGTACGTTTCCCGCATGCGAAGACTCCTGGTGGGACTGCCGGCGGGACTGACCGTCGCCTCCCTGCTCCTGACGGCCTGCGGCGCCGGGCCCGGCCGGCCGGCGCGTACCCCTGAGGCGCCCGCGTGCGCCCCCGCACTCGACCGCGCGTTCGGGGCCTGGGCGGGGGCGGGGTTCAGCGGGTCGGTCGCGATACTCCGGGACGGCGCGTTCGAGTGCCGCGCCGCGTACGGCACGGCCGACGCCGCCGCCCACCGGCCGAACACGCCCGGCACGGTGTTCAGCATCGGCTCGGTGACCAAGGCGGTCACCGCGGCCGCGATCCTCCGGCTCGCCGACGAGGGGCGGCTGTCGCTGGACGACCGGGTGGGCGCGATCCTGCCGCGGCTGCGCGGCCCGGTGGCCGGCGCGACGGTCAGGCAGCTTCTGCTGCACACGAGCGGGCTCAACGGCACCCACGGCGGCGACTACGAGCCGCTGTCGCCGGACGCGGCGCTGGCCGCGATCGGCAGGCTGAAGCTCGCCTTCCCGCCGGGCACCGGATACGTCTACTCCAACGCCGGATACACCCTGCTGGCCCTCGTCGTCGAGCGACTGTCGGGCCGCGGCTACCGCGACTACGTGGGCTCCGCCGTCCTGCGGCTGCCCGGCGGTCGTACGGCGGGCGGGTTCTGGGACGGGCGCCCGGCCGCGCCGGGCCCGAGAGCGGTCGGCTACCTCGACGACGGGAAGCCGGGACACCGGGGCGGCTTCGCCGGGCCGTACTGGGGCGCGGAGGGCAACGGCGGGCTGGCGATGACCATGCCCGATCTGGCGGAGTGGACGGACGCGCTGTTCACCGGCCGGGTGGTCACGCCCGCGTCGGCCGGACTCGTCGCCCGCCCGGGGTGGCCGCTGGGGAACGGCAGGTCCGAGACGCCCGGGTGGGTCGCCTTCGACCGGTCGGTCTACGGCGAGCGGTTCCTGAGCGCCGCAGGCGGCGGTGGCGACGTCGGCCACAACGCGGTCGTCGCCTGGGTCCCGGCCCAGCGGCGCGTGGTAGCCATCGCGTCGAACACCGCGAAGCTGCCGGCCGAGGCGCTGCTGCGGGCGGTGGGACCGGCGCTGCTGGCCGGTCGCCCGCTGCCCGCGCCCGGCCCCGCCACCACTGCCGCGGGCCCCGCCCGCGGCGGCGATCTCGCGGCTATGGTCGGGACGTACCGGCTGGCGAGGGGAGGCGGGTTCCAGGTGTCCGCCGAAGGGGGCAGGCTGACCGTCTCCGCGACCGGGGCCGACGCGGTCCGCGCGCTGGCGCCGCCCGGCCCGGAGGTGACGGAGGCGGCGCTGCGCGCGCACGAACAGCGGGTGCTGGCGCTGCTGAACGGCCGGACCCAGGAGGGCCGCAGGGAACGGGCCTCCCTTGAGAAGGCCTTCGGCGCGGTGGCGGGGCTCACGCTCGCCGGCACGGTCACGAAGGGCGCCGACACCCGCACGTACGTCACGCTCACCACCGGCAGGGGGCCGGTCCTGGGCTGGTACGCGGTCAACGAGCAGGGCGGGGTGATGGCCGCCGAGGTCCCGGCGAAGCCGCCGGCGCTGACGCTCGTGCCGTCGGGCGCCGGCCGGTTCCGCCCGGACGATCCCACCGGCACCGGCCCCCGCGTCGAGGTCGCGTTCGAGGGCCGCCGCATGACCGTCACCGGCGCGCCCGGCACCGTCACCGCCGAGCGGTCCGGCTGACCCGCCGTGCGCGTGCTCCTCGTCGAAGACGACCCCGAGCTGTCGGAACTGGTCGCCCTCGGCCTGCGCAACGAGTCGTACGCCGTCGACGTGGCGGCGACGTACCGCGAGGCCGAGGAGTCGCTGCGGGTCACCTCCTACGACGTGGCCTGCCTCGATCTGGGCCTGCCCGACGGCGACGGCCTGGACCTGCTGCGCCGGCTCGCCGGCGACGCGCACCTGCGCCGCCCCCGGCGCACACTCGTGGTCACCGCCCGCGACGCGGTCGGCGACCGCGTCGCGGGGCTGGACGCGGGCGCCGACGACTACCTGGTCAAGCCGTTCCACTTCGCCGAGCTGGTGGCCCGGCTGCGGGCGCTGGGCCGTCGCGGCGACCAGCACGGCTCGCTGCTGCGGGTGGGCGACCTGGAACTCGACCAGGTCACCCACCGGGCCTGGCGGGCGGGCGACGAGCTGGAGCTGACGTCGCGCGAGTTCGCCCTGCTGCGCTACTTCATGCACCACCCCGGCCGGGTGCTGTCGGCCGAGGACCTGCTGGAGCACGTGTGGGACGCCAACGCCAACCCCTTCACCACCTCGGTGCGGGTGATCCTCAGCAGGCTGCGCAGGAAGCTCGGCGACCCGCCCGTCATCACCACCGTCACCGCCGCCGGTTACCGCCTGGAGGGACCGTGACGCGGCCCTGGCGCTCGCTCCGCGTCCGGCTCGCCGTGCTCGCCTTCCTGGGGTTCTACGTCCCGCCGCTGCTGCTGTTCGGCGTGGTCCTGCTGACCGACACCGAGACGACCGCGCAGGCGCTCAACGGGGCCGAGCACGTGCGCAGCGCCTCGGCGCACCGCCTGCCGTGGCTCTCCTGGACCCTCCTCGCGCTCGCCCCGGCCGCCGCCGCGGCCGCCTGGTGGTGGGCGGGACGGGCCGTCGCCCCGATCAACCGGGTCCGCGCGGTGGCCCGGGAGATCGGCGGCACCGACCTGAGCCGCCGGATCGGGCTCGGCCACGGCCCACTGGAGGTGGTGGCGCTGGCCGCCGAGTTCGACGCGATGCTGGACCGGCTGGCGGCGGCCGCGGCGGCCCAGCGGCGGCTGCTGGAGGAGACGAGCCACGAGCTGCGCAGTCCGCTGTCGGTGCTGATGACCAACGCCGAGGTCCTGCTCGCCCACCCCCGGCCCACTCTGGAGGTCTACCGCGACGGGCTGCGCCGTTCGGAGAGCGTGGCCCGGCGGTTGCGGGCGACCGTCGACGACCTGCTGACCGAGGCCCGCGGACGCGCCCGTACGCTCGACCACCGGCCGGCCGACCTCATGGCGGTGGCGCGTGACGTGCTCCGGCAGGCCGAGGTCCTGGCCGCCGGGAAGCGGATGACGCTGTCCTTGGCAGGCCCGGCGGAGGCCGTGTGCCCGGTCGACGAGGCCACGGTGACCCGCGCCCTCGCGAACCTCGTCGACAACGCCGTCCGCTACGGCCCGGAGGGCACGCCGGTGACCGTGGAGATCGGCCTCACGCCCGGCCTGGCCGTGGTCACGGTCGCCGACCGGGGGACGGGCATTCCCGAGGAGGAGCGGGAGCGCGTGTTCGAGCGGTTCTGGCGCGGCCACCGCGACGTGCCCGGCACCGGCCTCGGCCTGCCCATCGCCCGGCAGATCGCCCGGGCCCACGGCGGCGACCTCACCGTCGTGTCCGGCGATCCCGGCGCCCCGGGCTGCGCCTTCCGCCTCACCCTGCGCCGCCCGCGCGGCCAGGTACGGCGGTGAGATCAGCCGGTGCGGTCAGGCCGTTTGGTCAGGCGGTGCGGTCAGGCGGCGAGGCGGCCCTGGCCGGCGGTGAGCCAGCGGACGGGGTTGTCGCGGGTGACGAGGCGGAGGGTGACGTCGTCCACCCCTGCCGCTCGCAGGGCCGGGACGACCGAGGAGAACAGCCGGCCGTAACCCTGCCCGCCGTAGCCGGCGAGGTGCTCGCGCAGCCGTATGCCGCTGCTGACCAGGATGCGCTCCGCGTGACCGGCGTCGAGGAGGGTGAGCACGTCCTCCGCACAGGAGACGCTCACGTACGCGCCGGTCTCGGCGATCTTGCGCTGGGCCGGCGTGTCGGCGCCCGGGGCGCTGAGCCGCTGGGCGGGCACGTTCTGGGAGAGCAGCAGTTCCAGCAGCTCCAGCCCGCCGGCGGCCACCGGGAGGTCGGTGCGCAGCGAGGCGCGGGCGGCGGCGGTGACCGCCCGCTCCTCGGCGGGGGTGGGCGTCTCGTCCCACGACGCGGCGACGATGACGCCCGGCCGGGCGCCGGTCCCGTCCAGCCCGGCGCCGATCTCGTGGAGCAGGTCCGCGGTCAGGTCGTCGACGCCGTACCGGGTGATCGCCGCGCCGGCGAACGGCTGGGCGGCGAAGCCGGTGGCCGCGACGATCGGGACCCGCGCGGCCATGGAGATCCGGGCGAGGGACGCGGGGTCGCGGGCCATGCCGACGCAGCTGTGCTCGACGACGAGACCCAGCTCCCGGCCCCTGCCGAGGTCCTTGATCTCGGCCAGCACGTACCGCTCCTCGTCCAGCCACCGGGCGGGATCGGAGTCCACGCCGATCCCCCAGCGGGTGTCGGTGCGCAGGTGCTCGTGGGGGAGCACCGGCCCGTCGATCTCAGAGACGGGAAGGGCGCCGGTGACGGTCTGGATGCGGGGGAAATATGCGCCGGACATGAACGGACATTAACTCATTTTTTGACGAAACCCTCTCTGGATCTCCAGATTCTTTACCTCTCTTAAGGTTTGGTCAGCTCATCGTCCTGCCGCCGTTGACGGCGAGACGTTGACCGGTCACGAAACGGGCGCCGGGGGAGGCCAGGAACGCCACCGCCTCGGCGATGTCGAGCGGCACGCCCATGTGTCCCAGCGGCACGTCACGCAGATAACCGGTGTAGTCCTCGGGCGGCACGTCCGCGTGGCGCTCCACGGGGATCCAGCCGGGCTCGACCGTGTTGACGGTGATCCCGTACGGCCCCAGCTCCCGCGCCCACGACCGGGTGAGCCCGTGCATCGCGGCCTTGGCCGAGACGTAGTGCCCGAACTCGGCGTTGCCGAGGTCGGCGACCTCGCTCCCCACGTTCACGATCCGGCCCGAGCCGGCCTCGCGCATGCCGGGCAGCACGGCCTGCAGGAGCAGCAGCGGGGCCTTGACGAAGAAGCGGAGCTGGCCGAGGTGGTCGTCCCAGGTCTGCTTCTCCACCGGCATCATCGGCTGCGGGCCGGTGGCGTTGTTCACCACGACGTCGACCCGCCCGAGCGCGGCCACGCCCTCCCGTACGGACTGCTCGTCGGTGACGTCGAACCGGGCCGGGGCCGCCGAGCCGCCGGCGGCGGTGATGCGGCCGGCGACGGCGGACGCTCCGGCGGTGTCGTTGGCGTAGTTGACGGCGACGTGCCAGCCGTCCGCGGCGAGCCGTTCCGCGATGACGGCGCCGAGCCCTCGCGAGGCGCCGGTGACAAGTGCGATTCCCATGGGAACCGTGCCTATCACACGATCTCATGGGCATGATGGGGCGCATGGATCAGATCGCCGCACTGGTCGACCGCGCCGAGATCGTGGACGTGGTGACCGCAGTCTTCGACACCGTGGACGCAAAGAACTGGCCGGTGTGCCGGGAACTGTTCGACGAGGGGGTCGACGTCGACTTCACCAGCCTGAACGGCGGGGAGCCGGCCCGGATCAGCGCCGACGCCCTCGTGGACGGCTGGCGTACCGGGCTGCACGCCCGCAAGCAGAGCTTCCACACCGTGAGCAACTTCGCGGTGACCGTGGACGGCGCCGAGGCGCACGTGACCGCGAAGGGCTACGCCTACAACGTGCTCGACGAGGGGCTCGGCGGCGGCCTGTGGGAGGTGTGGGGCGTCTACCGGCTCGGGCTCGTACGGCAGGCCGAGGGCTGGAAGGTCACGGCCCTGACGTTCGACGCCTGGCACACCCGGGGTGACGAGGCGGTGCGCGCCCACACGATGGACTGAGATCCCACGGCCGCCGGGGGCGAAGTGGCCGCTCACGCGATGCCGGGGCCCGCGCCTCAGCAGGGGGAGGCGCGGCCGGCCAGGAGCCTGTCCAGCCCGTCCAGCAGACAGCGCAGCCCGAATTCCAGAGGCTCGCGCTCAACCGCATCGGCCGTCGCTAGCCGGTGACCGCCGGGGCCTCCGTGTGCAGCCGCCGCAGGACCCGGCGGAACGCCCAGACGGACGCGAGGAACGCGATCCCGGTGATGACCGCCACGGCGGTCGTCCGCACCAGCAGGTAGGTGCCGATCGACTGGTGCAGCAGCAGCCAGATGCTCACGCTCGAGTTGACCAGCAGGACGAACGCCCACAGCAGCGTGATCCGGGCGAAGAACCGCTGGACGCGCTGGTGCCGCAGCACGAACGACGGCAGGTGGATGTAGTCGAGCGTCAGCTTCTCCACGAGGGGGCGGCGCATCCGGACGGACGCCAGCAACACCATGCTGATGACGATCGTGCCGAGTTCCGGCTGGATGAAGTAGACCACCGCGCTGCCGCTCCACAGGCCGAGCACCGTCCGTACGGTGATGGCGATGGCGGCGAAGATCATGGTGCCGGGCACCGGCTGGCGGCGCACCAGCCGCCACAGCACGCCCAGGTAGACCCAGGAGATCGCGGCCATCAGCGCGCCGCGCAGGCCGAGCACCGCGAGCGCCGCGTAGAACACGGCGAGAGGAGCCACCACGCCTTCGAGGAGCCGGGGGACCGCCTGTTTGATCAGGGCGGTGAGCCTGGGCATGGCGAAGGGTGTGTGGTTCATGACACTCCAACGGGCCGGCGGGGGAGACCGACGCTGTAGTTGGCAAACGCGCCTACCCGGACATCGCGGTCGGAAACGCCCAGGAAAGGTGTTGCATCGGTGGCTTACCGTACCTGACGGTACGGCCTTGACGGGCCGGAAGCACTGTCCGAGGTGACATCCGATACCGATGCGGCATGTCATTTGAGAGTCCGTGGACGGAACGAACGCACTGGTCATCGCTTCGTCACGCGACTCGGGCCGCTGCCCCCGTGAACACGGACGCGGGTTACGGTGACGGGATGAATACGGGATTCGGGTACTTCGCAACCCATGATGCGGTTCGTCCGGATACGCTCGCCCGCCTCGTGGAGCAGCGCGGCCACGCGGCGCTGCTGTTCACCGAACACACGCACATTCCCGTGCCACCCGGCGGCGAGGCGCCGAAGGACGAGCGGGGCGGCGAACTGCCGCGGCGCTACTGGCACACCTACGACCCGTTCGTCGCCTCGATGGCGGCCGGGGCCGCGACGACCCGGCTGCGGGTGGGCACCGGCATCTGCCTGGTGCCGGAGCACGAGCCCATCGGCCTCGCGAAGACGGTCGCGAGCGTGGACGACCTGACCGGCGGGCGCTTCGAGTTCGGCATCGGCGCGGGCTGGAACCGCGAGGAGATGCGCAACCACGGGACCGACCCGGCCCGCCGGTTCGCGCTGATGCGGGAGCGCGTGCAGGCCATGCGGGAGATCTGGACCCGCGACGAGGCGGAGTTCCACGGGGAGTTCGTGTCGTTCGACCCCGTCTGGTCGTGGCCCAAGCCGGCCCAGCGCCCGCACCCGCCGATCCTCGTGGGCGGCGTCGGGCCGCGGGTGTTCGACCGGGTCCTGGAGTACGGGGACGCCTGGCTGCCCAACTACGGCCCGGGGGTGCTGGAGCGGATCCCCGAACTGTTCCGGCGGGCGGAGGAGGCGGGCCGGCGCGTCGAGGTCGTGATGCTGGCGGTCCCGGCGGACCCCGGCGCGCTGGAGCGGTGCGAGGAGGCGGGGGTCTCCCGCGTCATGGCCTGGCTGCCGTCGGCCGGGTACGACCGGGTCCAGCGGGAGATGGACGCCTTCGAGACCGCACTCGCCGAAGCGCACGGCGAGTGAGCTCGTGACCCCGGCGCGGTCAGTTCAGCGTTGCGGTGGCCAGTTTGGCGCCGAAGCCCAGGAAGAGCGCGCCCACCCCCGACGTCAGCCCGGCCGCGAGCCTGCGGCGGCGGCGGAAGTGCGCCGCGAGGAACGTGCCGCCGAAGATGAGGGTGGTCAGGTAGGTCACGCTGAACACCTGCACGATCAGCGCCAGGATCAGGAACGACAGCGCCGGCGCGCCGTACGACGGGTCCACGAACTGCACGAAGAACGCCACGAAGAAGAGGATCGCCTTGGGGTTGAGGAGGCTGATCGTGAGCGCCTTCCGGAACGGGTCGCGCCCCTCACCGGCCGCCCCGGCCGGGCCGGAGGACGGAGCGACGGCCGCGCCTCCCGTCGTCGTCTCGGCCGTCGTCGGTGAGGTTCTGGCGCGGGAGGCGCGCAACGAGCGCCAGGCGCCGCGCAGCATGCCGAAGCCGATCCAGCCGAGGTAGACCGCGCCCGAGTACTTCACGATCGTGAACAGGACCGGCGTGGACTTGAGCAGCGACGCGACCCCGGCGGCCGACAGGAACATCAGCGCCGAGTCGCCGGCGAAGACCCCGGCGGCCGCCCGGTAGCCCCGCCGGATCCCATGCTGGGCGGCGGTGGACAGGACGAACAGCGAGTTCGGCCCGGGCAGCAGGATGATCAGGAACGAGCCGACCACGTAGGTCCAGATGTTGGTGATGCCGAAGAACAACCCTGCCTCCGTAAAGCGAGATAAGTCAGGGTATAGGTCATCACCGTCTGTGGTCACGGCAGGATAAGACACCGAAGATCCCTATTGACCGTGTGGGGAATAGGGACAATTCTTGAGTCCATGACGCTGTGGAAGCCCGATCCGACCTTCTATCCCTCGCCCCGCGACGCCGCCGAGGCGCCGCCGGAGAAGCTGGCCTACGTGGCCGCCTTCGACCGGTCGGCCCAGCGGCCCGACGCGCTCGCCGTGCTCGACACCGACCCCGCCTCTTCGGCGTACGGGACGGTGGTCGGCTGGACGGACCTGCCGCACACGGGGGACGAGCTGCACCACTTCGGCTGGAACGCCTGCAGCAGCGCCCTCTGCCCGTACGCGCCGCACCCGCACGTGGAGCGGCGCTACCTGATCGTTCCCGGCCTGCGGTCGTCGCGCATCTACGTGTACGACACCAAGGACCGGGTCAGCCCCGAGCTCGTGAAGGTCGTCGAGCCCGAGGAGCTGGGCAAGCGGGCCGGCTACTCCCGCCCGCACACCGTCCACTGCGGCCCCGAGGGGCTGTACGTCAGCGCGCTCGGCGGCTACGGCGACGACGGCCCGGGCGGCATCGCCATCCTCGACCACAACACCTTCGAGGTCCTCGGCCGGTGGGAGGTCGACCGCGGCCCGCAGTACCTCGCCTACGACTTCTGGTGGCACATCAACCACGACGTGCTGGTCACCTCCGAGTGGGGCACGCCCTCGATGATCGAGGACGGGGTGGTCGGCGAACTGCTGCTCGGCCGCAAGTACGGCCACAAGCTGCACTTCTGGGACCTGCGCAAGCGCCGGCACGTCCAGGAGGTCGACCTCGGCGACCAGCACCAGATGACGCTGGAGCTGCGCCCCGCCCACGACCCGACGAAGACGTACGGCTTCGCCGGGGTCGTCGTCAGCGTCGAGGACCTGTCGGCCTCGGTGTGGGTGTGGCACAAGGAGGGCTCCCGCTGGGCGGCGACCAAGGTCGTCACGATCCCGGCCGAGCCCGCGTCGCCGGACGACCTGCCCGACGTGCTGAAGCCGTTCGGCGCGGTGCCGCCGCTCGTCACCGACATCGACCTGTCGGTGGACGACCAGCGTCTGTACGTGTCGTGCTGGGGCACCGGCGAACTCAAGCAGTACGACGTGTCCGACCCGTTCAAGCCGGTCGAGATCGGCTCGATCCGCCTCGGCGGCATCGTGGACAGGGCCGCCCACCCCGCCGCCCCGGACGAGCGCCTCGCCGGCGGGCCGCAGATGGTCGAGGTGAGCCGCGACGGCCGCCGGGTCTACGTCACCAACTCCCTCTACGGCGCCTGGGACGACCAGTTCTACCCGGACGGGGTCGGCGCGTGGATGGCGAAGATCGACGCGGACGGCTTCACGCTCGACGAGCGGTTCTTCCCGCACGGCGACGACTTCCGCGGCCTGCGCCCGCACCAGACCCGGCTGCAGGGCGGCGACGCGTCCTCCGACTCCTACTGCTACCCGTGACGCTGACCGCGGTCATCCTGCTCGGCGCCTTCCACGGGATCAACCCCGCGATGGGCTGGCTGTTCGCCGTCGCCCGGGGACTGCAGGAGCGCAGCCGCGACCTGCTCCTGCAGTCCCTCCCGGTCATCGCGCTGGGCCACCTCGCGTCGGTGGCCCTCGTGGTGGCGGTGGTGTCCGCGACCGGGTCGCTCGTGACCGGGACGGCCCTCGCGATCGGGGCGGGGATCCTGCTCGTCGGGTTCGGGCTGTGGCACCTGCTCGCCCGGCGGCACTTCCGCTGGGTGGGCATGCGGCTGTCGCTGCCGCAACTGGCCGCCTGGTCGTTCCTGATGTCGTCGGTGCACGGCGCCGGGCTGATGCTGCTCCCCGTCCTCACCCGGATGCCCGCGGGCCACCACGGGCACGCGCTGTCCGGCGGGCTGTTCGTCGCGGGCGTGCACACACTCGCGATGTTCCTCACCGCGACCGCGGTCGCGGTGGTCGTGTACGAGTTCGTCGGCGTCGCCGTCCTGCGCCGGGCCTGGTTCAACCTCGACCTGATGTGGGCCTTCGCCCTGGTCGGCGCGGGCGTCTTCACCCTCGTCGCCGCCGTCTGACCGCCGCCGCCCGCGTTCTCAGCCGCACGGGTGAAATTTGCAGAGATGACGGGCATGATGAAAACAGCAGGTCGGCACGCTGGAACGCGCCCACCTGCGACATGAGCCACGCATAATCCGGCCTTAAGGCTGGGCCGGTTGTCCGCCGGTCGAAGACGTCACTACGCTCCCGCGGCATTCCCTCCCTCGGCGTTCCGACGCCGGAGGTCCCTTTTCCGTTCGGAGCAACCATGCAAGCGATCACGCGTGGCGTCTTCACCGTCGTGGTCCTGTCGGCCGTACTTTCCGCCCTGTTCATCGCCTGCTTCGACCCGGCCCGGGCGACCGGGACCGCCGCCCCCGCCGCGCGGAACACGCAGGTGAAGCCGCGTCTCGTCGCGCCCCCCGCCGTCGCGCCCGTCAAGGCGCCGGCTCCGGCACAGGTTCCGATACAGGCCGCCGCGCAGGGCGCGATGGTGCCGGTGCAGGCCGCGGCGGCCCGGCTGGAGAGCGAGTCCGTGCCCATGCCCGAGGTGACGGTCACCGTGACGGTCACCCCCAGACCCTCTCCCAGGCCCTCCCCCTCGCCGCGTCCGATCAGGGTCGGGTACGTCCCCCAGCGCGGCGCGTTCGGCGCCACGTCGACCGTGCACGACCTGGAGGAGAGCGGGCAGGCGAGCCGGCTGACGCACGCCGTCTACGCCTTCGCGAACATCGACCCGACGTCGCTGACCTGTCTGGCCGGTGTCACCCGGCCGCCCGCGCCCGACCCCGAGGACCCCGACCAGGGCGACGGCGCGGGTGACGCCTGGGCCGACTACCAGCGGGGTTTCACGGCGGCCGAGTCGCTGGACGGCAGGGCGGATCCGCCGGACGCCCGGCTTGCCGGCAACTTCAACCAGTTGAAGAAGCTGAAGGCCCGGCACCCCAACCTGAGGACGCTCATCTCCATCGGAGGCTGGACGTATTCCAAGTACTTCTCGGACGTCGCGCGTACCGCCGCCACCCGGCAGCGGTTCGTCAAGTCGTGCCTCGACGCGTACATCAGGGGTGACCTGCCGGGCGTGGGCAGCCGCGGCGGCCCCGGCAGCGCCGCGGGCGTCTTCGACGGCATCGACGTCGACTGGGAGTGGCCCGGCGGCGAGGGCCACCTGGGCAACCACGTCGGCGCCGAGGACAAGCGTCACCTGACGGCCCTGCTGGCGGAGTTCCGCGCGCAACTCGACGCGCTCGGCTCGGCCAACGGCCGCCGCTACCTGCTCACGGTCTACGTGCCGGCCGAGCCGGACCGCGTCAAGGCGGGCTTCGACCTGCAGAAGCTGACCGGCGTGGTCGACTTTGTCACCGTCCAGAGCGGAGGACGGCACGCCCTGCGCGAGGGCACCATCCTCCGCTGAACGCGCTCCGGCGCGGTGACCGGGCGGGCGCCGGCCGGGGAGGAGAGATCAGCTCGTGCACGAGGCCGTGACGGCCACGTAGGCGCTCGCCGCGGTCCCGTTGACGGCCGTCACCTTGAGCAGGTCGCGGTGGAAGACGTCGGAGTCGCGGGTCAGGTCGGTCGAGATCGCCACCCCCGCCGGGGCGGTGATCTTGATGGTGTCGGCCAGCATGTGCGGCGCGTACGACGGGCAGATCGCCAGGAAGGTCCCGGTGGCGCCGGGGGCGACCCGGCCCGAGTTGGCCGTGGCGCCCGTGGCCGCCAGGGCCGGGGCGGCGGTGACGGCCAGCCCACCGGCGACGGCGGCGGCGGCGAGGGCGAGACGGATGGAGGTGCGCTTCATCATGAGAGGTGTCCTTTCTTTCCGGTCCCTTGGGGACCGCTCTGGTGGGGAAACAGGGCTCGGGTGAGCCGTTCAGGCCGGGACCTGGTCCCGGGGCGTGGCCCGGGGGTCCGCCGGGGGTGATGCCGGGGGTGATGTCGGGGTGCGCCCGGCCCGCGGCCGGAGCACCCGGGCGAGGACGCCCGGAGACATCAGGTGCTGCGGAGGCGCCTGCAGGTTGGCGACGCTCAGGAACGCGTGCCCGACCACCGGGTCCGCCTCCGCCGCCACGTGCAGCCGGGAGATGTAGCGGTTCAGCAGCTTCGTACGCGGGGTGCGCGGTCCCTCGACCGAGGGGAACCGCAGATCGCCGCCGACCGACATGTCCCACGGCACGTCGATGATCCGTCCGGCGCGCTCGAAGAAGCGGCGGGCCAGGCCGGTGCCCCCGCCGCCGGCCAGGCATTCGCGGAGCGCGGCGGCCTCGCAGGCGGCGACCGTCATGCCCTGCCCGTACGACGGGTTGAACTGGCACAGCGCGTCGCCGAAGACCAGGTAGCCCTCGGGGAAACGGTCGAGCCGTTCGTACCGGCGGCGGATGCTCACCGGAATGCGCATCAGCCGCGGCTCGCCGAGCGGTTCCAGGCGCTCCAGGAGGAGGTGCAGGTCCGGCACCGGGAGCCGGGCGGCGAAGCGGTGGTAGCCGTCCGGGTCGACGGGCGGCACGTCGTCGCCCATGCCGAACAGGGTGACCAGCCAGCGGTCGCCCTCCCCGCTGAGCGCGACCCCGCCCCTCGGCACCGACGCGGTGTGCCCCACGATGAGGGCGACGAACTCGGCGTCACCGGGACGGCGCCGGTACTCGCGCGAGACGTACACCAGCCGCGAGTCGACGCGCTCCTCGGGAGCGGGCTCGTACCCCAGCCGGCGCAGCCACTCGGTGCCGCGGTTGCCCCGGCCCGTGGCGTTGACCACGAGGTCCGCGGGCATTTCCTCCGGCCCGTGCCCCGCCTCGTGACCGGCGCCCGCCAGCCGTACGCCCGTCACCGCGCCGCCGGAGCCGGTGACCGGTTCGACCACCTCGCGGCGTTCCAGGATCGTCACGCCGGGAAGGGCCGCGACCCGGGACAGCAGGGACGCCTCCAGCCGCGGTCTGCTCACTGTCAGGCCGCGCATCCGCGAGGGCGCGGACCGCAGTCGCCGGCCGTCGTTGTACCAGTGGACGTCGTTCTGGATGTCGCAGGGGGTGGCGCCCGCGGCGATCAGGTCCGCGGTCAGCCCGGGGAACAGGTCCTCGAGGATCTCGCAGCCCCGGGACAGCAGCCCGTGGGCGTGGTGGCCCTGCGGCACCCCCCGCCGGGGGACACCCTGGTCCGGTAGCTCGTCACGGTCGATCACCGTGACCCGGCCGAACGTCTCGGTCAGCACCCGGGCCGCCAGCAGCCCGCCGATTCCCGCCCCGGCGACGACGGCGTGCCCGTCCGGCCGGATTTCGGCCGTGGTGCGCGTCACTCGCTTGATCATGGTCTTCCTCGTCGTCAGGCCGCCCGGGTGAGGGCGGCGCCTGCTCACGACGACGAGGATGTGCGGGCCCGCTGGGGGGCGGCTGGGAACCGGCTTTCCCAGCGGGTTTCCCAGCGGCCTTCCCAGTGGTTCCCGGCGGCCGGGAAGGCACCGGCCGCCGGGAAGGCCCTGGTCACGAAGAGATCCTGGCTGTCGGCGAGGCCCTGGACATCGGGAGGGCTTGGGTCACTGGGAAGACCGTGGTCGCCGGGAGGACCGTCGTCCGCGTCACCGGGACCGGCGGCCCGGGACCAGGGTCCTGACCAACCGGCTCGTCTCCTCCCGGGACAGCTCCCGCCCGCGGGCGGCATGGCGCTCGTACTCGTGCGGCGGCAGCGCCCCGCGGACCGCGGCGGTCTCGCGCGGGCCGTCCAGCGGGTCCATCAGCTCAGGGGACACGCCCGCCCGGGCGCCGATCGCCTCCACCGCCCCCATCAGCACGGCGGCCTCCTCCGCCCGGCCGGTCAGCGCCAGCGCCCGCGCCGTGCTGTGCACCGTCACCAGCCAGAAGGAGATGTCTCCGTAGCGGTCCATGGCCGCCAGGAGGTCCCCCGCGACGGCCAGCGCCCTGGCGCCGTCCCCGCGGTCCGAAGCGGTCTTCATGTCGCACCAGGCGGCGCCGTCCGCGGCCCAGTCGTGGCCGCTGGCGTGGGCGGCGGCGATCGCCTCCTGGAAGACCGCGTCGGCGGCCGGCAGATCTCCCAGTGCCCGCAGCGCCATGCCCCGCACCATGAGCGTCTCGGCCTCCAGCCAGGACAGCGCGGTGTTCCGGGCGATCTCGACGGCCCGCCCGGTCAGGGCCGCGGCGTCGACCGGCAGGCCGGCCAGCACGCCCGTGTACGCGCCGTAGGCGGTGGCGCCCGCCTCCGTCACCGGGTCACCGGCCTCGCGGGCCTCCTCGACGGCCGCACGGGCCGCCTCGTGGGACCGCGCGGTCTGTCCGGCCAGGTAGAGCAGCGCCGTCATGGCGAATCGGGCACGTGCGCGGACACCGGGCCCGGCCTCCGGGGCGGCGGCGAACGCCTCCGACAGCCAGGCCAGGCCCTCCGCCACGTGGCCCATCCGGAACCAGAACCAGAAGAGCGCGCCGCCCAGCCGCAGCGCGTAGTCGCCGTCGCCCGCCGCCAGCGCGGAGGCGAACGCGGCGCGGAACTCCGGCTGGTCGCGGCTCAGCCCGTCGAGCAACGCCGCGCCCTGCGGGCCGCGCAGGTGGCGTTCGACGCTCTCGGCCCGCGCGAGCGCCCAGGTGCGATGGCGGGCCCGCGTCTCCTCCAGTTCCTCCGGGGAGAGCGCGGCCAGGGCGTACTGGCGCACGGTCTCCAGCATCCGGTAGCGGCGCGGCGTCGTGCCGGGCTCGGCGGTGACCAGCGACTTGCGGACCAGCGCCGACAGCGGGGGGAGGACGGGCGTGATCCCGCCGACGGCGGCCGCCGTCTCCAGGTCGAAGCCGCCGCCGAGCACCCCGAGCCGGTGGAAGAGGAGGCGTTCGTCCGGCAGCAGCAGGTGGTCGCTCCACGCGATCGTGTCCAGCAGGGTCCGGTGGCGGTCGGGACGCCCGGCCGGCCCGCCCACGAGCAGGGTGAAGCGGTCCTCCAGCGCGTCGGCGATCTGGTCCACCGACAGCGTGCGGCACTGCGCGGCGGCGAGCTCGATGGCCAGCGGGATCCCGTCGAGCCCCGCGCACAGGGCGGTGATCCTGTCCCTGTCGTCCGGCCCCGTCGTCCAGCCGGGAACGGCGGCGGACGCACGGCTGAGGAAGAGGTCGGCGGCCTCCGTGGCGGCGTCCAGAGGCGGCACCTCGTAGACCGCCTCACCGGTGAGGCCCAGAGCCTCGCGGCTCGTGCCGAGGATCCGTACGGCTCCGCAACGGGTCAGCAGGGTGTGGGCCAGCGTCGCGACCGGAGTCAGCAGGTGCTCGCAGTTGTCGAGGACGAGCAGCGCGTCGCGCCCGGCGAGCATCGCGGCCAGCTGCTCGGCGGACGACGCGGCGGGCAGGCCCAGGGTGGTCGCGACGGTCGCCGCCAGCAGATCGGGGGCGCCCAGCGCGCCCAGCTCCACGAGCCAGGGCCCGTCGGCGCCGTCGTGGGTGCCGTCGTGAGCGCGGGCGCGGGCGACCTCCAGGGCCAGCCGGGTCTTGCCCACCCCTCCCGGCCCGGTGAGCGTGACGAGCCGGTGCTCCTCCAGCAGGCCGGCGACGGCCGCGAGGTCGGTGTGGCGGCCGACGAATCCGGACAGCGCGAACGGCAGGTTGCCCGAGGGCGGCGAGGGCTCCGCGACCCGCGGGGAACGCGCGGGGCCGGACCGCGCGGGCGGCGGGGCCAGCCGGGGGTCCTGGGCGAGCACGGCCGCCTCCAGGTCGCGCAGGCCGCGGCCGGGCTCGACGCCCAGCTCGTCCGCCAGCCGCCGGCGAACCCTCCGCAGCGCGGCGAGGGCCTCGGCCTGCCGTCCCGACCGGTAGAGGGCGAGGGCGAGCAGCTCCCAGCCGCGTTCCCGCAGCGGCTGCTCGGAGACCAGCGCCTCCAGCTCGCCCACGGCGGCGACGTGCCGCCCCGACGCGACGACGGCGGCGAGCCGGTCCTCGCGCACGGCGGCCCGCAGCTCCTCCAGCCGGGTCGCGTCGGGCACCGCGAACGCGGCCTCGGCCACCTCCGCGTAGGCGGGGCCACGCCAGAGCGCGAGCGCCTGCCCGAGCAGCTCCGCGGCGTGGTCCGGCTCGCCGTCCTCCAGCGCGCGCCGGCCGCGCGCGGCCAGGTCCGTGAAGCGCTCGGCGTCGACCATGGCCGGGGCGGCGCGCAGGGCGTATCCGGCTCCCTCGCGCACCAGCAGCCGGGCCGGGGCGCCGGACGCCCGCTCCGGCTCCAGCACCCTGCGCAGGTCGGCGACGTATCCGTGCAGGGTCGTCATGGAGGGCGGCCGGGAGTCCTCCCACACGTCCGTGAGGATCCGCTCCGCGGAGACGTTCCTGCCCCGCGCGATCAGCAGCATCGCCAGCACGGCCCGCTGCCGGGGACCGCCGAGGTGCGCCGGGCGTCCGTCCACCTCCGCGCGCAGCGTGCCGAGCACCCCGAACCGCACGCTCTCGGCGACGCTCACCGCCGGGCCCTCCCCGGATCACCGGCCGGGACGTGTCTCCCCGAGCGCGGCGGCGGCGCGCCTCCGCGGGACACCCGGGGGACCGTCGTCCGAGGGACGTGAGGGCAGCCGTCTAACGGCACCGGTTCGGCCATGAGGCAATAATGCCGCGAACGTGATCACAGGACACTCCCTTGATCGGTCGATGCTTGTCGCCGCCGTCCGTGCTCCTGTGGCAGGTGTGGCGCGGCGGGGGAGATGTCCGCTTAACGGACGAACAGCCCGTCCTTAACGCCCGCATAACGCGCCCGTGGCCTCGACCCCGGCCTGACAGTCTCCGTTAGGAACGCTGTCGAATTGGGTCTTGCAGACCCGCGACCACGAGGCTACGATCCGTACAACTCTTAGGAAACTTTCCTAAAAGAGCGCCCTCCGGGAGTCGGCATGGCCTCTTCCCATCCCTGACGTCTCCTCCTCTTCGCGTCCCGTCGCGCTCCCGGCTTCCGTACGGCCGGTGTCCCCCGATCGGCCGCCTCCGTCAGGCGCCGGTCGTACGGAGCTCCGCCAACCTCCCGTTCACCCCCCACAGAGGTTGTGACCATGCAGATCACGAATCCGCGCCGCGCGTCCTCCACGACCCTCGCCCCGCGCCCGGGACGGCGCGCATGAGAAAGCTCGTCGGCATCGCCACGGCGGCGTCCCTCGCCTTCGCCGCCCTGCTCACCGGCGCCTTCACCGGAACGGCCCGGGCCGCGAACATCGCCGCCAATCCGGGCTTCGAGTCGGGCCTGTCGGGCTGGACGTGCGCACCGACGGCGCAGGCGGTGTCGAGTCCGGTGCACGGCGGGTCGAAGGCGCTGTCGGCGACGCCGGCCGGCAACGACTACGCCCGGTGTCAGCAGACGATCGCGGTGAAGCCGTCCACGACGTACGCGTTGTCGGCCTGGGTGCAGGGAAACTACGTGTTCCTGGGCGCGACCGGCGCCGCCGTCGAAGTCCAGACATGGGCCTCGCCCGGGGCGGCGTGGTCGCGCCTGGCCACGTCCTTCACCACCGGATCGGCCACGACGAGCGTGACGGTCTACCTCAACGGCTGGTACGGCCAGGGCACCTACTACGCGGACGACGTCGTCCTCGACGGCCCGGGCACCGCGCCCTCGCCGTCCCCGTCGCCGTCCCCGTCGGCCTCGGCCAGTCCGTCGCGGTCGCCCTCGCCCTCGCCGAGCGCGAGCCCGTCGCCCTCCGGGCCGCCGCCCGACCCGGGCGCCATCACCCTCGCGCCGTACGTCGACATCACGATGACCACGCCGTCGCTGGTCAGCGCGTACACCGCGACCGGGGTGAGGAACTACACCCTCGCCTTCGCGCTGGGGGACAGCACGGGCTGCAACCCCGCGTGGGGCGGCACGATCCCGATCGGCGACGCGCGGATCGTCAACGACGTCAAGGCCCTGCAGGCCAGGGGCGGCCAGGTGATCGTGGCCACCGGAGGCGCCGTGGGGCCCTACCTGGAGCACAGCTGCGGCACCTCGGCGGCGCTGCTCGCGGCGTACAAGAAGGTGCTGGACACGGTCGGCACCAACTACCTCGACGTGGACGTCGAGGCGGCCATCGACGCAGGCAAGGTCAACACGGCGCTCAGGCAGTTGCAGGCCGAGCGGGGCACCGTGATCAGCTACACGCTGCGGGTGCAGGGCCAGGACTACGGCGTCGACCCGTTCTCGGTGCAGATCCTCCAGGACGCGGCGGCCAAGGGCCTGAACGTCCTGGTCAACCCGATGCTGATGGACTTCGGCTACTCCGGCTCCTGGGGCGCCGCGATGGTCGGGGCGGCGAACGCCACCGTGGCCCAGATGAAGCAGATCTGGCCGTCGAAGACCGACGCGCAGATCAGGCGGATGCTCGGCCTCACCCCGATGATCGGCAAGAACGACACGGGCCAGGTGACCTACCAGGCGGACGCCCGCACGCTCCTGTCGTACGCGCAGGCGAACCACGTGGGACGGATCGGCTTCTGGTCGGTGGGCCGGGACAACGGCGGCTGCCCGAACGGCACCCTCTCGCCCACCTGCAGCGGCGTCTCCCAGTCCGCCTACGAGTTCACGAACATCTTCAAGGCCTTCACGGGCTGAGCCCTCCTCGATCCCCCCCCACTCACCCCCCAACCCACCTTGCGAGGAAGAATGCAGCTTCGCCTCCGTACGGGCCGGCACGTCAGGGCCGCGCTCGCCCTGGTCGCCTCCCTCCTCCTGGCGGTCGCCGGACTGGTCGCGGGAACCACCGCCTCCGCCTCGGCGGCCCCGAGCGGCCTGGTCGTGCTGGCCTACCCCGCCTGGGCCCCGAACACCTGGTACGCCATCGGCGCCCGCGTCACCTACCAGGGCGTCGACTACGAGTGCATCCAGGCGCACACCTCCCTGACCGGCTGGGAGCCGCCGATCGTCCCGGCGCTCTGGAAGCCGGTCGGCGGCGGCACGCCGTCGCAGAGCCCCTCGCCGACGCCGCCGTCGGGCGCGCCGGGCAAGCCGGGCAACCCGTCCGTCACCGGCACCGGCAGTTCGTCGATCTCGCTGTCCTGGTCGGCGTCGAGCGGCACGGTGACCGGATACCGCGTCTACGAGGGCACGTCGGTCCGGGCGACCGTCAGCGGCACCAGCGCCACGATCTCCGGCCTCGGCACCTGCACCACCCACACGTACACGGTCAAGGCGTACAACAACAACGGCGAGTCCGCGGCGAGCGGGTCGGTGACCGGCACCACCACGGGGTGCCCCGCGAGCGGCGGCAAGCTTCCCGGCGCGCCCTACCTGTACGAGGGCTGGGGGAACCCGCCGAACCCGGCCACGGTCATGAGCGCCACCGGGGTCAAGCAGTTCACGATGGCCTTCATGCTCTCCGGCGGCGGCTGCGTCCCGGCGTGGGACGGCTCGCGCCCGCTGTCCGGCAGCGCCGACGCCACCGCGATCTCGCAGATCAAGGCGGCGGGCGGCAACGTCCAGATCTCCTTCGGCGGCTGGCAGGGCAACAAGCTCGGCCCGAACTGCTCCAGCTCGTCCGCCTTCGCCTCGGCGGTCCAGCAGGTGATCAACGCGTACAACCCCGCCGCGGTCGACTTCGACATCGAGAACACCGACGAGTTCGAGAACGAGGCCGTCCAGGACCGCATCCTCGGCGGGCTCAAGATCGTCAAGCAGAACAACCCGAACGTCAAGGTCGTCGTCACCTTCGGCACCAGCACGACCGGCCCGAGCTGGTGGGGCACGCGGCTGATCAACCAGTCCAAGGCACTCGGCGTGAACATCGACAACTACACGATCATGCCGTTCGACTTCGGCGGCGGCGCGAACATGTACCAGAACACCGTCAACGCGGCCGAGGGCCTGAAGAACGCGCTCAAGTCGGCCTGGGGCTGGAGCGACGCCCAGGCGTACGCCCACATGGGCATCTCCGGCATGAACGGCCTGTCCGACCAGCAGGAGCTGACCTCGGTGTCCACCTGGACCCAGATCCGCGACTACGCCAAGTCGAAGGGTCTGGGCCGGCTCGCCTTCTGGTCGGTCAACCGCGACCGCGGCTGCCCGGGCGGCGGCGTGGTGTCGAACTGCAGCGGCATCGCGCAGAGCGACTGGGACTTCACCCGGGTCACCGCGGGCTTCTGACCCCGGTGACCAGGAGAAGCAGGCCCTGGTGAAAGGGGCCGGGCCCGGCACACCGGGCCCGGCCCCCGTCACGGCCGCTCGACAGGGCCGGTCGACACGGCCACGCAACCCCTGACCCCATCGGCCGCGCGCCCCGGGAGACCGGGCGCTCCTCGGCAGGCGGCCGGCGCCGCGAGCCCGACACCCCCTACGCGTCGCGCCGGTCGCCCCCGTGTGTGGGGGCCAGCAGGCCGATCAACATCCCGACGATCACGGCCATGACAAGAGTGATCCAGAGGCGAATCTTCATCGAGGTCTCCTGAATGCTACGCTCCGTGCTCACAGTACCCCGAAAGGTGACGTAGCGCGACGGTCGGGCGACCTAATACGCCCTTGAGTCGCGGGCTTTGCCGTTCGTCGGGCAGGCTTGGCACCGTCATGGAATACGCGATCCCCACCAGCATCGTCCTCGCCGCCGGCGTCGTACTGGCGCTCGTCGCCCAGTGGAAGGGCTGGCGGCCGTCTCTGGCCGTCACGCTGACGCTCGGCATCGCCGTACGTGTGCTGATCATGATCCTCGCGGCGAAGGACACCAGGTTCCAGCCGGTCGACTACGTCAACAGCTTCCAGCCCGCGGGCCGGGCGATCGTGGACGGCCGCGACCCGGTGCTCGAAAGCAACGGCGGCTGGCACTTCCTGCCGATGATCCCCTACCTGTACGGCCTGCTGCTGTGGCTGGGCGTCACCTGGGACTACGCCGGCCGGATCGTCACGGTCGTCTCCGACATCGTGCTGATCCCGCTGGTCGGCAGGCTGGCCGGGGGGCGGACCGCGAAACTGCGCGCCTTCCAGTACGCCTGCAGTCCCCTCGCGATCCTCGTCGCCTCCGTGCACGGCCAGGTCGAGCCGGTGTCGCTGGTCTTCGGCGTCGCGGCGTACGTCGTGGCGCGCGGCCCGGGCGACTGGCGGCGGCCGGAGCCGCTGCCGTGGGCCCGTCTGCGGATCGCGGACCGCGCGCTGCCGCTGCCGTGGATCCCGCCGGGGGAGATCGTCCGGAGGCTCGTCCGCCCGGCGGAGGAGGACCGCGCGGCGATGTGGCGGGCGGCCTGGGCGGGCGTGCTCATGGGCCTCGCGCTCTGCGCGAAGAGCTGGCCGGTGATCCTCGTCCCGGCGATGCTGATGTTCCTGCCGGGGCTGCGCAGCCGGCTGGTCTCGCTGGTCGCCGTCGCCGTACCGCCGGTGTTCTTCCTGCTGACGCTCCCGATCGGCGGCTGGACGGAGTGGCGGCAGCTCCCGGAGGTGCTGAACACCATCGGCCTGCGGCCCAGCGACGTCCGCCCGATCACCGGAGACTGGGGCTGGACCGCGCTGGTCAGCGGCGGCAACTGGAACCTCGACCCGACTCCGGCGCGGATCGGCCAGTACCTCATCTACGCCTCGATCGTCGCCTGCCTCGTCTGGTGGCGCAGGGCCGACCCCGTCGACGTCACGATCGCCATCCTGCTGTCCTTCATGATCTTCACGCCGCGCCTCGGCGCGCAGTACCTGCTGTGGTTCATGCCGTTCCTGGTCGCCCGGCCCACCCGCTGGGCCTGGCCGGCGATCCTCGGCAGCACGCTGTGGGCCGCGGCCGGATACATCGTGCTCACCCAGTTCCACGGGCCCGCGTGGATGGAACTGCACGCGCCGTGGGCGATCAGTTCGCTGCTGGTCTTCCCGCTGCTGGCGGCGGCCATCCCGTGGAAGCGCAGGTACGCCGAGGGCGCGCCGTTGCCCTCGCCGGACGGGAGAGCGCGCGTACAGGCCGTCTGAGCCCGGCCGGCCGGGCTCGGTCTCGCGAAGGCCGCTCAGGTCACGACGAGCCGGACCAGGTGACCATGGCTCTGGTAACCGGGCGGATCGCCGTCGAGCCGCCCGGTCACGCACTCGAAGACGCCCGGCCCCGCCTCCCGTACGAAGAAGGCGGTCTCGGCGATCGACGACAGCAGGCGGATCACGTCGCGGTGCACGTGGACGCCCTCCCTGTCGCCGGCCAGCGAGACCGTCACCTCGTACACGCCGTCGTCGAGTAGGCGTTCACCGGTGAGCAGCCACTCCGAGCCGCACGCCCGGCGCAGGTGGGGGAGCAGGTGCGCCTCGGGCTCCTCGGTGACCCACCCGTCCCTCCCCATCGCGTCGAGCAGGGCCCGCACCTGTGGCTCCATCGCCGAGGCGTCCGTTATCCCGGTCAGTCGCTCGTCGTCGTCCCATCGCCGCATGACCAGACCCTAAGCCGGAGCGCCCCGCCGTACCCTCGCCGTACCCTGCGGAACCGCTCCGTGTCGGGGAGCGCGTCAGTGCTCGCCGGACTGCTCCGAGCGCGTTCCGGGGCGCGGGTCGGGGTGCGTATCGGGGTGCGTATCGGGGCGGGGTTGCGAAGAGCGTTCCGGCAGCCGTCCGGAGATAAGTGCGGCGGTCCAGGCGCCGTCCGGATCGCTGTCGACGAGCAGAGCGCGGACGAGCAGGCTCAGCGGAATCGCGAGCAGGGCGCCGAGCGGGCCCAGCACCCATCCCCAGACGATCAGCGAGAGGAACGTGGCCGTCGTGGACAGGCCCACGGCGTCCCCCAGGAACTTCGGCTGGATGAACGACTGGATCACCACGTTGATCGCCATGTAGGCCGCGATCACCAGCAGCATCGTCTTGGGCCCGCCCTCCAGCAGTCCGAGCAGCGCCGGGGGGATGAGGCCGAGGATGAACCCGATGTTGGGGATGTAGTTGGTGATCAGGGCCAGGACGCCCCACAGCAGTGGGAGCGGCACGTCCAGGATGTACAGCGCGGTGACGTCGAGGACCGAGCAGATCAGGCCGAAGACCGTCGAGACGATCAGATAGCGGCGGGTCTTGGAGCTGAACGTCTTGAGAGCGTTGGTGAGCGCCGGCCGCTCGGTGGAGGCGGCGTCGACGATCCGCGTGATGACGGGGGCGTCGAGGCTCATGGCCAGGAGCAGGACGACGATGAGGAACAGGCTCGACAACACGCCGAGGAGACTGCTGAGCAGACTCTGGGCGACGCCGATCAGCTTGCCGGGATCGAGCGACGACAGGGCCTTGTTGAGCTGGTCGCTGCCGTAACCGAGCCCGGCGGCCCAGTGCTGCAGGTCGGTGACCATGGCGTTGAACTGGACCGTGTAGGTCGGCGCCAGGATCGCGAGTTGCGCGGCGGCGATGCTGAGCACCGCGACCATGCCGAGCAGGACCAGCAGCACCAGCGCCAGGGGTACGGCCACCTGCAGCCACACCGGGGCCCGGCGGCGGACGAGCCACCCGCGCACCGGGGAGACGGCGATGACGAGCGTCAGCGCCAGGACGACCGGGCCGACGATCGAACCCACCGCCTGGACACCGGCGAGGGTGATGACCGCGGCCGCGGTACCGACCAGCACGATCAGGGCACGAGGGAATCCCTGTCGAATCACGTCCGGCTCCTACCCCTTCTTCGCCACCCAAGGTGGACCAGTCCTAGCACGCCCCTGTCTCTGCCCCTGCGCGTGTACGCGACTCGTGACGGGAATGAAGCCGGGCGGCACGTCGTCCAACCGGGGCCCGTGGCTCCGCGGAACTTCCCTCCCGGCACTGAGCTGGGAACAGATCCGTGCGCGAGTGCGTTGAACGCGAACCGGGCCAAGACGGTGACAAGGCCTGGTAATCTTGTGATGTCGGCGCGGTCCGGCGCACTCCTCTTCGATCACCTTGGTGGTTGTGTTGTGTGTGCGCGGCCGGTTGGTCGGCGTCTCCTGTGGCTTCTGGGTCTTCGCACCGGTGGTTTTGCGCCGGGGTGAGGGTTCGGGTAAGTTAGAGGGGTTGCCCCGGAAACGGGGCGGTCGAATTCCTGTCGGTTGGCGGGTTTCGGGT
>NZ_JABBWW010000031.1:0-70642 GCF_014161385.1 Microbispora sp. H10670
TCCCGGCAGGTCACCCACACATCCGGTCCGACCGGCTCCCCGGTCCACTCACCCTGCATGCCGACGAAGTCTGGCCCCGTGCTGTCCCAAGCGAGGCCAGAACGCAAGATTTTCAGTGATCTTCTAGGCAAAAAATCACAGCAGAAGAGCCGCGAGCATGGTCAACGATACGACCCGGCTGCTGGGTCTGGAGGGCCTGGCCGTCGTCGACGTCGTCGCAGCAGGTCAGGACGGGGATGACGGCGGGCAGGGGCCGATCGTGCATCTGGTCACCGCCGATGAGGGCGCCCGGGCCTGCCCCGAATGTGGGGTGTTCGCGGCCCGGGTCAAGGAGTGGGTGACCACCCGGCCGCGTGACCTGCCGGTCGCCGGACGACGCTGTGAGCTGCGCTGGCGTAAACGCCGCTGGTACTGCGACGAGCAGGCCTGCCCGCGAGGGACGTTCACCGAGCATGTCGCTCAGGTCCCGGCCCGGGCCCGGCTGACGGTGCGGTTACGTAAGGCGGCCGGGGCGGCGGTCGGTGACGGCGGAGCGACGATCGTTCAGGCCGCGCGCGATCACGGGGTGTCCTGGCCGGTCGTATGTGCCGCGTTCGTCGCACACGCCGCCCGGGTGCTGCCGGATCAGCCCGCCCCCGTCACGGTGCTGGGGATCGATGAGATCCGCCGTGGCCGGCCCCGCTGGACCTGGGATGAGACCGCCGGTAGCTGGCAGACCGTCGTGGACCGATGGCATGTCGGCTTCGTCGATCTGTCCAGCGGCCAAGGGCTGCTCGGCCAGGTCGAAGGCCGCACCAGCACTGCTGTCACCGGCTGGCTCAGCGGGCGCAGCCAGGCCTGGCGTGATGGGGTGGCCTTCGTCGCGATCGACATGTGCACCATCTTCAAGTCCGCGGTCTGGGCGGCGTTACCGCAGGCCAGGCTGGTGGTCGACCACTTCCACATCGTCCAGCTGGCCAACGCGGCCGTCACCGAGGTCCGCCGCCGCGTCACCGTTCAGGTGCGGGGCCGGCGGGGGCGCAAGGGCAACCGCGAATGGGAACTGCGTAACCGGCTGACCCGCTCGGCCGCCCGGATGCACGGCTCGCAGCTCGATCCGATGGTTGATGACCTGATGGCGCTGCCGAGGCGGATCGGGGTGCCGATCCTGGCCGCGTGGAACGCCAAGGAAGACCTGCTCGACCTGCTCGCCTTGGCGCGCACCCACCCCGATCGCACCGTCGTCGCTGACCGGCTGTTCCGCTTCTACACCTGGTGCGCCGCCTCCGGCCTACCCGAACTCGAACGCCTGGCGAGCACGGTCGAGACCTGGTGGCCCGAGATCCTCGCGTTCATCCGCACCGGCATCACCAACGCGGGCTCTGAGGGCACCAACCGCGTGATCAAGACCGTCGCCCGTGACGCGTACGGCTTCCGCAACCCCGAGAACCAGCGCCTACGCACCCGCTGCGCCACCACCCGGCGAAGCCGCGGATTCCTCAACCCCGCTTAATTTCGAAGAGCCCGTATCGGCCGGCAACTGGCGCTCACCGAGCCAATTCCCATCATCCGTGATCTACGCGGGCAGACGATGCTCTTCGTTGCCCACCTGGCAATCGCTCCGGTATCCCTGGCCACTGGCTCGGATCGAATGACATGCTCGCGGAGTGGCGATTCAAGTAGCGGTGTGCGGGCCCCGCGACTGCACGGCCGAGGACGAGCGCAACGCACAGGAGATCGGCCGGCTTCTGGCCGAGCGCGGTGCGGTGGTGATCTGCGGCGGCTACACGGGAGTGATGGCCGCGGTGGCGGCGGGAGCGCGCTCCGCCGGCGGGACCGTCGTCGGCATCCTGTCCCGTCCGGACCGTGAGCACGCCAACCCCGACCTGAGCATCGTGATCCCCACCGGGGCCGGCGAGGCGCGCAACAACATCATCGTCAACTCGGGGGACGCGGTGATCGTGATCGGCGGTTCCTGGGGCACCCTCTCAGAGCTAGCCCTCGCCATGCGGCACGGCCGGGCCCCCGTTGTCCAGCTCGGAGGGTGGCGACTCCTGGACCAGCATGGCGATCCCGTCCCAGGCGTACGGCATGCCACCTCGCCCGAGCATGCGCTGGAACTGACGGGCCTCTGGCTATGACGGTCATGCCGAGACGGGCGCAGCCTTCTCCGCACGGCGGCTGCTCGAAGCGGCCGAGGGACTGATCCCGGCAGCGACCGCACGTCACGAAAAAGAGCCGGCCCCGATGACTCGCCCGCTCGATGTGGCCGGGTGAGCAGGAACCACACCAAGCGAAGGCCGCCAACTACCCGGCCTTCTGCAGGATGCGCAGGACAAGATCAGGCGCCCCAGCCCGATGGAGCGGGCGACTTAAGACAGTTCGTATGGCGACGGCTCGGTGAAGCGTTCCTGTCCCAGTACGGCGAGCAGCCGCAGCTTCTCGTAACCCTCGGTACGCGGAGGGGCGGTGAGCACGAGCAGCGCCTGGGACTGATCCTCGGTGAACAGCACCTGGCAGTCCAGCTCGATCGGGCCGAGCTCGGGATGGATGAGCGTCTTGTGGTCCTCGAAGCGCTTGGCGACCTCGTGCCGGTCCCACAGCTCCGCGAACTCGGCGCTCGCCTTGCGCAGGGCCCGTACCAGCTCACCTGCCCGGGACTGCTCCCCCATCGACCCGTACGCGACACGCAGGTTCGCCACCTGGGCCCGGCTGTGCCGGTCGCGGTCGTCCTCGGGATAGCGCAGCCGCTCCGACGGATCGGTGAACCACCGGTAGACCTCACTGCGGGCGAGGCCCGTGTAGCCGGACCTGTCGCCGAACAGCGCGTCGGCCATCCGGTTCTGCACCAGCGTCTCGCCCAGGTTGGACAGGATGAGCGCCGGGGTGTCGCTGAGGCGGTCGAGCACCCGCAGCAGCGCGGGGACGACGTGCGTCGCGGCGGAGGCCCTCGCCGGGGCGTTGTGCCCCGCGATCCGGAAGAGGTAGTCGCGCTCGTCGCCCGTCAGCCGCAGCGCCCGGGCGAGCGAGGCGAGCATCTGCTCGCTGGGCTGCGGTCCGCGCTGCTGCTCAAGCCGTGTGTAGTAGTCGTTGGACATCGCGGCGAGCGCCGCGACCTCCTCACGCCGCAGTCCGGGCGTACGGCGGCGGGCGCCGGCGGCGAGCCCCACGTCCTCCGGACGCAGGGCCTCACGGCGTCGGCGGAGGAAGTCGGCGAGTCCGGCGCGGTCCATGCGCCCAGTATCCGCCCGGCGTCCGCGAGCCGGTGACCGCCTGCCAGGGATCGCCGATCCCCCGATAAGCGCTCTCTGCACCCGCCACGGCCCGGCGCCGAGAATGTGAGCATGAACATCTCGGGAAACACCATATTCATCCCCGGCTCCACCAGCGGCATCGGACTCGCACTCGCCGTCGCGCTGCACGACAGGGGGAACACGGTCATCGTCGGTGGACGGCGGGCCGACCTGCTGGAGCGCATCGCCGCCGAGCATCCCGGCCTCGGCACCGTACAGATCGACACCGCCGACGCCGGGAGCATCGAGGCCGCCGCGAAGGACGTGCTGGCGAGGTATCCGGATCTCAACGTGCTCGTCACGATGGCCGGGATCATGCGCGTCGAGGACTGGCACCGGCCCGAGTCGTTCCTCGCCTCCGCCGAGTCGGTCATCACGACCAACCTGCTCGGCACGATCCGCCTGATCGCCGCGTTCGTCGAGCACCTGCGGGCGCAGCCGGACGCCACCATCGTGACCGTCTCCTCGGGCCTGGCGTTCGCGCCGCTCAAGGTCACCCCGAGTTACAACGCGTCGAAGGCCGCCGTCCACATGCTCAGCGAGTCGATCCGGCTGCAGCTCGCCGACACGAGCGTGAAGGTCGTCGAACTCGAACCGCCGTCCGTCCGCACCTCGCTGCTGCCGGGCCAGGAGGACAGCGAGGCGGCGATGCCGCTCGACGAGTTCGTGGCGGAGGTCCTCGAGCTGTTCGAGACGCAGCCCGACGCGAAGGAGATCCAGGTCGAGCGGGTGAAGTTCCTGCGTTACGGCGAGGCGCGCGGCGACTACGACCAGGTTGTGACGAGGCTCAACGCGTCCGACCCGCACGGCAATTGACGCGCTCCCCGGCCTGAAGGCCGGGGATTCAGTCCGTGCCGCGTTATGCGGCACCTCTGAGGCTTCCTGCTTCGCCGGGCTGTGCCACCTGGTGGGGTGGTCTTACCTGCCCTCCACCGGGACGGCGTGTGCCGTCCCGCCCACGCGTGTGGGAGGCGTTTAACCTCTCCGCCCGTCCGGCGGTGAGGATGTTCTTCGCGGCGTTGACGTCCCGGTCATGGGCCGCCCCGCAGGGGCACCGCCACGACCGGACGTTCAGCGGCATCGACCCGGCGACCACCCCGCACGCAGAACACCGTTTCGAGGAGGGGAACCACCGGTCGACTCGATGGAAGGCCCGCCCGTACAAGGCAGCCTTGTACTCCAGCATGCCGACGAAGGACGACCAGCCCGCGTCGTGCACGCTCTTGGACAGCCTCGTGCGTGCCAGCCCCTTGACCGCCAGGTCTTCCACGTAGATCGCTTGGTTGTCGCGAACTATCCGGGTGGAGAGCTGGTGGTGGAACTCGCGGCGCGCGTCGGCGACCTGCGCGTGCCGGCGGGCGACCTTCTGCCGGGCTTTGGCCCGGTTGTTCGACCTCTTCGCCTTGCGGGACAGCGCCCGCTGGAGGCGTGTGAGTTTCTTCTCGGCCCGGCGCAGGAAACGCGGGGCGTCGATCTTCCGCCCGTCAGAAAGAACCGCGAAGGCGGTCAGTCCGAGGTCGATCCCCGCCTCCGGCCCTACCGGAGGCAGGGGTTGTTCGGCGACGTCGACGACGAACGAGGCGAAGTACCGCCCGGCCGCGTCCTTGACCACCGTCACCGATGAGGGTCCGGCGGGCAGGGTGCGGGACCAGCGGACCCGAACGTCTCCGATCTTCGGCAGGCGAAGCCTCCCGCCCGCGGTGATGGAGAACCGGGCGTTCTTGGTGAAGCGGATCGCCTGCCGGTTGTCCCTCTTGGACCGGAACCGGGGCGGGGCGACCTTCGGCCCCTTCCGCTTGCCGGTGATCGAGTCGAAGAAGTTCCGGTACGCCTTGTTCAGGTCGGCGAGCGCCTGCTGTAACACCACGGCGGACACCTCGCCCAGCCAGGAACGCTCGGGGGTCTTCTTCGCGTCGGTGATGACCCGCGTGGACAACTCCCCGTCGCAGATGTACGGCAAGCCGTGCTCCCGGGCGTCCTGCCGTGCCCGCAGCCCGTCGTTGAACACGACCCGCGCGCACCCGAACGCCCGTGCCAGCGCGGCACGCTGACCCGGCGTTGGGTGGAGGCGGAAGTTGTACCTGAGCTGCACACCAATATGCTACCGAAGGTTCATGACTGATTACAGAGAGACACCAGAGTCGGCGGAAATCGCATTCTCGTCCTGCAGGCCCACTTGGTTTTTCGTGACCACCGGGCGTGACGCTGCTTGGACGCCGATCCGCCTTGGCGACGAATCGGCTTTCCTTGCCCCGCTACACGGGCGGGTCCGCTTCACCCCCGGCCTGAAGGCCGAAGCACTACGGACGAATCCGGCAGCCGGCGACGCCGGGGCCGGCGGCCCGCCCCGGCGGAGAGGTCAGTCCTTGTTCGACTGCCGCCAGTCGCGCACCGCGTCGCGGATCTTGTCGAACACCGCCACCGGCGGGCCGGCCAGAATGTTCACGGTCGCGGACTCCCCGGCGCCCGGGTGCGGGCGGGTCGGCGCGATCGCCTCGGCCGCCCGTACGGCGCCGGCCATCCGGCGCAGCCGCTCCGCGGAGAGCTCCTGGCGCAGGCGGGGGAACTCCTCCTGCTCCTCGTGGGTGGCGTGCTCGACGACCGCCTTCTCCAGCATGGCGAGCCTGGCGTCGAACTCGGGATGCTCCACGCCGAGGTCATACAGGTCGGAGAGGGCGTGCTTGGCCTCGCTCTCCTCGTGCAGACGGGCCTCGACGACCTCGTCGCCCGCCGACGAGCGCGCTGCGGGGTGCACGACCTGCTCCTCCGCGCTCTCGTGTACGGCCAGCAGCCGCACGAGGTCGTTGAACAGGTCGCCCTTGCGATCGCCGTCCGCCACGACGATCCCGGCGAACAGGCCCTTGATCTGCGCGTGCTGCGCCAGCAGCAGGTCGATGACATCGCGGTCTTCGGTAGTGGTCAACGCCGTCACCTTTCGCTTCGGGAAGCTGTGACTCGCTTCGGGGCTTCGTTCCGGGGCCTCACTTCGGCAACCTGGGCCCACCTGCCCCTTTCCCGCTCCCCTATGCCTGCCGGCCCGCCGGGAGCCGCCGCACCCCTATACCCCAATTTTCAGGTTGACTTAGTAGGTATTTCTCCCGCATCCTTGGCCCATGCACCTGGAGCCTCTCCACTGGTCGAACCTGCCCGTAGATCTCCGCAGGCAGGCGAGTGCTCTCTGTACGGCGTCCGCACCCGCGTGAGCAGAGGTATCGGAACCGCACGACCAGGAGCATGGAATGACCGCGAACGCACCCACCCTCACCCGCACCCGGCTGGCCGGCATCGCCCACGCGCTGGCCACCTCCCCTGACGAATGGATCCAGCGCGTACGGCTCAGCACCGACGGCCGCTGGTACGAGCGGCTGCACGGCGACGACGACCACGAGATCTGGCTGATCAGCTGGCTGCCCGGTCAGTCGACCGGGTTCCACGACCACGGCGGCTCGCGGGGGGCCTTCGCCGTCGCCCTCGGCAGCCTGCGCGAACACGACGTGACCGTCGAACGGGATCTCCACGCCGGTGACGCGCGCGAGTTCGGGCCCGACTACGTGCACGAGGTGCGCAACGTCTCGACCGCTCCCGCGGTCAGCGTGCACGTCTACTCGCCCCCGCTGTCCACCATGAGCCGCTACGACCTCACCGACGGCCGGCTGACCAAGGTCGCCGAGGAAGGTGCGGAGCAGTGGTGACGGGCGCGGCGGCGCCGGTCCGCCCTCCGGGCGCCCGGAGCATCGACGAGATCCTCGCCGACAGCCGGCGCCGCCTGCGGAGGCTCACCCCCCAGGAGGCGTACGGCAGGGTCCGGGAGGGCGCCCTGCTCGTCGACATCCGCCCCGCGGCCCAGCGCGCGGCGGAGGGCGAGGTGCCCGGCGCGCTGATCGTCGAACGCAACGTCCTGGAGTGGCGCTTCGACCCCGCCCAGGACGCCCGGCTGCCGGAGGCGACCGGATACGACGTGGAGGTCATCGTGATCTGTTCCGAGGGCTACACGTCGAGCCTGGCCGCCGCGTCGCTCCACGACCTCGGGCTGACCCGCTCCACCGACGTCGTCGGCGGATTCGTGGCCTGGCGGGCGGCGGGACTGCCCGCCACCGGCGGAGGGCACCCGCCCTCCTGACAGCGAGCCGCCGCGCTCCCGAACCGCTCTCCCGGAACCGCCAGGCTCCTGAACCGCGATCCCGATAACGCCGCGCTCCCGAACCGCGCTCCTGAAGCGCGCTCCTGAGCCGCCGCCGGGGAGCCGACGCCTCCGGGCCGGGCCGGCCTCGCCCCCCGGCGGCGGTGGATCAGACCCCCGCCGGAACCCCGGCCGCGCCGGCCGGGGCGGTGGTCTCCAGCGCTCTGCGGGCGTACGCGCGGACGTCGGCGTCGGAGTCGCCGAGCGCCCCGCGCAGGGCCGCGGCCACGTCCCGCCGCGCCGCCCAGGCGGACAGCGAGAGGACCGCGGCCTTGCGCACGTCGAGGTGCGGGTCGGCGAGCGCCGCCACCAACGGTCCCGCGGCCATGCCGGGATCGGCGGCCGCCAGCCCGCGGGCCGCGCCAACTCTCACCTCCCAGGCCGGATCCGCCAGAGCCCGTACGGCCGTCTCGCCGAAGCCAGAGCCGGAGCCGGTGTCGAAGCCGGCTCCGGGCTCTCGGTAGAGAGCCGGGCCGAGCCCGGCGGACGCCTCCAGCGCGGCCGCCCGCACGAGCGGATCGGGGTCGGCGGCGAGCCGTACGACGGCCGGGGCGCCGCCGGGCAGGCCGATGGTCCCGAGCCCTCTGGCCGCCCAGACGCGCACCTCGCGGTCCTCGTCCCCGGCGGCGAGCGCCACCCGCCCGGCGTCGTCGAGCGAGACCAGGCCCCTGACCGCCTCGATCCGCACCCGGGAGTCGGGGTCGGCGAGCGCCGCCCCGAACACGCCGGCGTCGCCTAGGCGCAGCGCCCGCAGGACGTCCAGGACGGCCGCGCGGACGATCGGGTCCCCGGCTGCCGCGCCGGCCCCGCCCGCCGTCTCCCCCACCCCGCTGTGACTCACTCCCACAGGGCCCGCTCCCTCGGGACTCGCCCCGTAACCGGCCACCGCGCGGAGGGAGGCGCCGAAGGCGGGGGTCGCGGGCAGCACCTCGACGAGTTCCCGCAGGCCGGTGGCGGCGGCCCGCCGTACGGTGCCGTGCTGGTCGGCGAGGGCTTGGGCCAGCGCGGTCTCCACGCCTGGGGGCGTGGTCTCGGTCAGCGTCGCGACGGCAGCCCTGCGGACCTTCGGGTCCGCTTCCGCCAGGTAGGGGGTGATCTGGTCGAGCGTGGGCTCGCCGTCGGCGAGCCGCAGCAGTTCGAGGATGCGGGGCGAGCGCCCGATCGCCTCCACCGCGAGCCGTCCGCCCCCGCCGCGCCGCACCGAACGGGGCGCGCCGTACGCGCCGACGACGACCGGCTCGGCCGGGCGGGGCGTGAAGCCCTCGACCGGCACGAGGTACGGCTCGACCGGGCGCTTGACGAACTCCATCGCCCCGGCGGCGTTCCTGCGCAGGTTGAGGTGGTAGAGCCACTCGTCGTCGTTCCGCTCGGGCAGGTCGGCGCGGTCGTGGTAGAGACCCCACCTGCTCTCGGTGCGGACCAGCGAGGACCGGGCGGCCATCTCGGCGCAGTCCCTGATGAACGTCACCTCCGCGCACCGCATCAGCTCGTGCGGGGTCCGCGCGCCCATGGCCGCGATCTCGTCGCGCATCCGCTCGAACGTCTCCAGCGCGAGGCCGAGCTTCCTGCCGGTCTTCGGCGGGGCGACGTAGTCGTTGACGAACCTCCGCAGTTTGTACTCGACCTGCGGCTGCGGCGGGCCGTCGGGGTTGCGCAGCGGGCGGTAGATCAGTTCGTGCGCGGCGGTGATCTGGTCCTCCGGCAGGCCGCCGGCCGTACGGTGGTGCTCGGCGGCGTGCGCCCCGGCGAGGTCCCCGAAGACGAACGCGCCGATCATGTAGTTGTGCGGCACGCAGGCCAGGTCGCCCGCGGCGTACAGGCCCGGGACGGTGGTCGCGCCGTTCTCGTCCACCCACACGCCCGAGGCCGAGTGCCCGCCGCAGAGGCCGATCTCGGAGATGTGCATCTCCACGTCGTGGGTGCGGTAGTCGTGCCCGCGCCCGGCGTGGAAGGTGCCCCTGGTGGGCCGCTCGGTGGTGTGCAGGATGTTCTCCAGCGCGGTGAGCGTCTCGTCCGGCAGGTGGGTGGTCTTGAGGTAGATCGGGCCGCGCGCCGAGGCGATCTCCCCGGCCACCTCGGCCATCATCTGGCCCGACCAGTAGTCGCAGTCGACGAACCGCTCCCCCTCGGCGTTGACCTGGTATCCCCCGAACGGGTTGGCCACGTAGGCGCAGGCCGGGCCGTTGTAGTCCTTGATCAGCGGGTTGATCTGGAAGCACTCGATGCCGCTGAGCTCGGCGCCCGCGTGGTAGGCCATGGCGTACCCGTCCCCGGCGTTGGTCGGGTTCTCGTACGTGCCGTACAGGTAGCCGCTGGCGGGCAGGCCGAGCCGCCCGCACGCGCCGGTCGCGAGGATCACGGCTCCGGCGGAGACCGTGACGAACCGGCCGGAGCGGGTGTCGAACCCGGCCACGCCGACGGCGCGGCCCTCGCTCGTGAGCACGCGGACCGGCATCACCCGGTTTTCGATGCGTACCTTCTCGCGGATGTCGCGACGGCGCAGCACCCGGTAGAGGACCTTCTTGACGTCCTTGCCCTCCGGCATGGGCAGGACGTAGCTGCCCGACCGGTGGACCCGGCGCACCGCGTAGTCGCCGTGCTCGTTCTTCTCGAACTTCACGCCGTAGCGCTCCAGCCGCCGCACCATGTCGTAGCCGCGCGTCGCCGTCTGGTGGACGGTGCGCTGGTTGACCACCCCGTCGTTGGCCCTGGTGATCTCTGCGACGTAGTCCTCGGGGGTGGCCTTGCCGGGGATGACCGCGTTGTTCACGCCGTCCATGCCCATCGCCAGCGCGCCGCTGTGCCGTACGTGCGCCTTTTCCAGCAGGATCACGTCGGCGCCGCGCTCGGCGGCGGTGATCGCGGCCATGGTCCCCGCGGTGCCGCCGCCCACCACCAGAACCTGGCATTCCAGATGCAGGCGGTCTGCCGGGGAAGGGATGTCCATCACAGCTCCTCGATGATCCGGGCGCGCAGCCCGGCACGGTCGGTCTCAGGGGTGCGCGGGCCGGGCACGGGCAGGACGCGTCCGATGCCGCCGCGCCCGAGCACGACGACCCGGTCGGCGAGCAGCAGGGCCTCGTCCACGTCGTGGGTGACGAAGACGACCGTGGCGGCCGTGTCGCGGAGCACGTCCAGCAGCAGGCGCTGCATCTCGCCCCGGGTCTGCGCGTCCAGCGCGCCGAAGGGCTCGTCCATGAGCACGGCGCGCGGCGCGGCGGCCAGGGACCTGGCGAGCTGCACGCGCTGCCGCATGCCGCCGGACAGCTCCCGGGGCAGCCGGTCCTCCCAGCCGGCGAGGCCGACCCGGGCGATCCAGCTCTCGGCGGCGGGTCCGCGCTCCCGCCTCGGCACGCCGCGGATGCGCAGCGGCAGTTCCACGTTGCGCCGGACCGTGCGCCAGGGCAGCAGCGCGTCGTCCTGGAAGACCATCGCGCGGTCGGGCGACGGCCCGGTGACCGGGACGCCCTGGGCCAGGACCCGGCCGGCGCGCGGGGTCAGCAGCCCGGCGACGGCCCGCAGGATCGTGGACTTGCCCGAACCGGACGGCCCGACGATCACCAGGACCTCGCCGGGGGCCACGTCGAGGTGGAGATCCTCCAGAACGGCGTGCCGCCCGTAGCCGAGGGACACGCCCTCCAGCCGGATGGCGAGCCCCGTCTCCAGAGCGGGCGTGACCGTGGCACTCATCGGGCGGCCTCCTCGACACTCTGGCCGGCTTCCCGCCCTCCGGCCTCTCGCTCGCTGACGGCCCCCTCGCCGACGGCCCGCTCGAAGGCCGGCCGCTCACCGGGCGCCCGCCCGCCGGCCGCCTGTTCGAAGGTCGCCCGCTCATGGGTTTCCCGGTCTCCGGCCCGCACGTCGGTCCTCTCCTCCGCCTTCTCTGCGGCCTTCTCTTCGGCCCTCTGTTCGGCCCTCTGTTCGGCCCTCTGTTCGGCACGGGGCAGCCATCGGGTGAGGCGCCGGCCGAGCAGTTCGATCGAGGCGGAGGTGAGCCACCCGAGCACCCCGATCGACGCCATGCCGACGAGCACCGCCGGGTAGTCGACCACCGTGTACGCGTGCCACGTCCGGTAGCCGACGCCGAACTCGCCGGAGATCATCTCGGCGGAGATCACGCAGATCCAGGCGACGCCCATGCCGACCGACAGCCCGCCGAAGACGCCCGGCAGCGTGCCGGGGAGCACGACGTGCCACAGCACGTGCGCACGTCCGCCGCCCATGGTGCGGACCGCGTCCTCCCACAGCGTGGGCAGCGCCCGTACGGCGTGCCGGGTGCTCACCATGATCGGGAAGAACGCCGCGGCGAACGTGATGAACACGATGCCCTGCTCGTCGGTGGGGAACACCAGGATCGCGATCGGGACGAGGGCGATCGCCGGGATCGGCCGGACGACCTCGACGGGCGGCAGCAGCACGTCGGCCGCCCACCGGGACCGCGCGACCAGCACGCCCAGGGCGATGCCGGCCACCGACGCCAGCGCGAACCCGGTGAGGATGCGGATCATGCTCTGGGCCAGGTCGAGGTAGTAGAGCCCACCGGCGAGTTGCCGGCTGAACTCCGTCGCGACCTCGACGGGCGAGGGCAGCCGGTCGAACCGCAGCCCGGCGCGGACGTCGGCGGTCGTCAGCCACTGCCACAGCGCGACGACGACCACCAGGGATCCCAGCCGCACCGCCCATCTGCGCAGCCCGGCCGCCGTCGCCCGGCCGCGTACGCGCCGTCCCGGACGCACCGCCGGGACGGCACCGGAAGCCGGGGACCCCGACGCCGGGGAGCCCGAGGTTAAGGGCTCCGAGCCAGGGGACCGTGAGCCAGAGGACTTCGAGACCGGGGACTCCGAGGCCGGGGACGTGTCCAGCGCCGGGGTGCTCACCGCGACGCACCTCCCGCCGCGGCCTTCAGCGCCTCGTCGTAGCCGACGACCGCCGCCCGGGGGTGCTCCTTCACGAACGCCTCCGCGCCGTCGCGGGTGGTGAAGGGCTTGAACCTCTCGTTCTCGTCCGCGGCGGGATCGCGCACCCACACGGACCGGTCCGCGAACCAGTGTGTGCCCGTGGCCGCGTCGGGCACGTACGCCGCCCGTACGGACCCGCCGCCCGAGGTGGCGGCGGCGATCTGCCGCAGCAGGCAGGTCGGCGTGGCCGCGGGACGGAGCGTGTCCTCCCCCGTCAGCCACAGCTCGCCCGCCTTCGCGGGGTCACCGGCCGGGGTGCCGCAGGCGGCGTCGGTCCCGGTGATGCGCGCCGCGTTGACGGTGCCCGCGGCGTCGGCGTCGTAGGAGGCGCCGTACGCCTTCCTGACATAGGAGTCGTCGGCGAATTTCGCCACGTCGACGCCCTTGAAGTCGGTGCCGATGGACTTCAGGTACTTCTGGTCGTGGTCCAGCGCGGCGAGGAGCCGGGACTTCAGCGTGACGTCGAAGGTGGCGATGCCGTCGCGCCCGTTGTAGAGGTAGACGACCTCGGCCGGGAGCCCGGTCGCCTTCGCGACCGCCTCGGCGGCCTCGACGGGGTGCTCGTGGAGGTACTTCGTGGCGTCGATCTGCGCCTGCAGGAACGCCTGGAGCACGTCGGGCCGCTCCTTCGCGTACGCCTCCCGCACCACGACGCCGTGGAACGTCGGCACGTCGAGCGCCGACCCGTCGTACACGAGCCGGGCCTGGTTCTTGAAGACGAGCAGTCCCGGCCACGCCACGAACTGGGCGTATCCCTGCACGTTGCCCGACTGCAGCGCGGAGGCGCCTACCGGCGGCTGCTGGTTCACGACCTCCACGTCGGTGGCGGGGTCGAGCCCGGCCCGCTCCAGCGCCTGGACGAGCGTGCCGTGACCCGCCGACCCGGAGCTGGCCGACACCTTCCCGCCCTTCAGGTCGGCCAGCGTGCGCGCCTTCGACGACGGGGCGACCACCACCGAGTTGAGCCCGCCGCGCAGGTTGTAGCCGGTCGCCGACACGAGCCGGGTCCGGGCGGCGGACACGCCCTGGGTGCGCGAGGCGTTGATGAGGAGCGGGTAGTCGCCCATCGACCCGATGTCGATCTTCCCGGCCACCATCTTGGCGGTGATCGGGGCGCCGGTGTCGTAGTCCTGCCACTCGACCCGGTACCTGCCGCCGAGGCGCTTCTCGAAGTAGCCGAGGCCGCGCAGCAGCGTCCCGGCCGTCACCGTGTTGATGGTCTTCGACTGATATCCGACGACCACGGTCTCCCTGCCGTCGTCGGCGCCCGCGGAGACGGAGCATCCGGAGAGGGCGCCGGCGGCCGCGGCCAGCAGCGCCACGGTGGCGAAGATTGTGCGCATGGGGGGATGTCCTTCTATCGCAGCAGGTAGGGGATGTTCACCGTGACGGCGTCGGCGGGGCACCGGTCGGCGCAGGGGCCGCAGTACCAGCACTCGTCCACGTGCATGTACGCCTTGCCGCTGACCTCGTGGATGGCGAGTGAGTCGAGCGGGCAGACGTCCACGCACAGCGTGCAGCCCTCGATGCACAGCGACTCGTCGATCGTCACGGGCACGTCGACGCGGCTATTGACCAGGGTCATCGGTGTTCCTCCAGAGATGGCCACGCATGGTGAGACGGTCGCCGCGGAACCGGACGAACTCCAGGTCCACGGGGCGGCCGTCGGAGAGGTGGGTGAGGCGCTCGACCATCAGCAGCGCCGCTCCGCGCGGCGCGTCGAGGACGGCGGCGGTGTGGGCGTCGGCGTTGACGGCCTCGATCGTGAGCTCCGCCGCGCCGAGCGGCCGCCCGGCGATCCGCTCCAGGAGCACGAACACGTCGTTGTGCACGAGGTCGGCGTCGAAGAGCGGCTCGCCGAGCTCTCGTACGAGATAGGTCAGGTCGAGCGAGAGCGGCAGCCCGTCGAGTCTGCGCAGCCGCTCGATGTAGACGACGGACTCGCCCTCGGGCAGGTCGAGCCGTTGCCGGACCGCGGCGGGAGGCGGGATGAGGCCCATGGCGCGGACCTCGTTCGTCACCTCGCCGTGCTCCCGGAGCGTCTCGGCCAGGCCGAGCAGCCGGTACAGGCCGTGCGGGTACTTCTCCGCCGCGACCGTGGTGCCCACTCCCGGGCACCGCGCGATGAGGCCCTCGTCCCTGAGCAGGTCAAGGGCGTCCCTGACGGTGTTGCGCGAGGCCCCGAACTCCCGGGCGAGAGCGGCCTCCAGGGGCAGGTGGCCGCCGTCGAAACCACCGCGCACGATCTCGCACCGCAGCAGGTCGGCCACCTGGCGGGCCCGGTCCGCCCGCCGCCGTCTCGCATCCGCCAGCTCCATGGGAGAGAAGCCTAGCTTCCCGGTAGGGATATATGGATAACGGCCGGATTACGCCACCCCAGGCGGCCTCCATGCACCGCTGACCTGGCGGTACGCCCGAAGACAGCCGAGAACCGCCACCCCTCCCCCGCCGCCTCGGCGGGCGACGGCGGCCTCGGGCGCGAGCCGGAGATCGAGCCCGGGAAGGTCCGGGTCCGCTCGCGGAAGGATGCGGGAAGGCGGGCTTCCTACTGTCCTCCCGTCGCCGGTCACCGGTAGACCTCGCCCGGCGGCCCGCCGGGCGGCCGGGACCGTGCGGCGGAGGAGGAACCGTGAGCACCACACAGACCCGTGCACCGCGCAACGGCGTCGACACCCCCGCGCTCTTCGCGACGCTGAACGCCGTGAAGGGCGATCCGGAACTGGCGAAGTTCCGGTTCCGGGCCACCAACACCTGGATCAGCGGCACGCACAACCGCAGTGCCATCCGCGGCTTCTACGGCGCCGGCCAGGAGGACAGCACCCGGACCGACGACTTCACCTACGACGCCGACCACCCGGCGGTCCTGGTCGGCGGGGGCAACGCCCCCACCCCGGTGGAGTTCCTGCTGCACGCCATCGCCTCGTGCATTACCGCGGGCGTGGCGAACATCGCCGCCGCCCGCGGCGTGACGCTGCACGAGGTGAGCTCGACAGTCGAGGGCGACATCGACCTGCTCGGCGTACTCGGCCTGTCGGAGCGGGTGCGCAACGGCTACCAGGGCATCCGGGTCACCTTCCGGATCTCCGGCGACGCGCCGGCCGACGTGCTGCGCGGGCTGGTCGAGCAGTCCCGGGCCCGGTCGGCGGTCTACGACGTGCTGACGAACGGCACGCGTGTGGACATCGACGTGGTCACGGCCTGAGATCGGGTCCGCGGTGAGACCGGCCGGGTCACGCACCGACGCGCGCCCGTGAGAGGAGAGGGAAGACGACGTGGAGAAATTCGACGTGGCCGTCGTCGGCGCCCGCGCGGGCGGGGCCGCGGCCGCGATGCTGCTGGCCCGGCAGGGGCTGCGGGTGCTGCTGGCCGACCGCGACCGGTACGGCGCGGACACGCTGTCCACCCACGCCCTGATGCGGGGTGGCGTGCTGCTGCTGTCCCGGTGGGGGCTGCTCGACCGGATCGTCGCCGCCGGCACTCCGCCGGTGCGGCGGACCCGTTTCCACTACGGCGACGAGACCGCCACCGTCAGCATCAAACCCCGCCTGGGGGTGGAGGCGCTCTACGCGCCCCGGCGGAGCCTGCTCGACGCGCTGCTGGTGGACGCGGCCGCGGCCGCCGGGGCCGAGGTGCGGTTCGGGGTCACCGTCACCGGCCTGCTCCGGGAGGACTCGGGGCGGGTCGCCGGAGTGACCGGCCACGACCGCCGGGGCATCCGCGTGTCCGTCCGGGCCCGGCTCACGGTCGGCGCGGACGGCCGGCAGTCCACCGTCGCCCGTGCCGCCGGTGCCCGCACGCTGCGTACGGGCACCGGGGCCGGGGCCGTCGTGTACGGCTACTGGACCGGCCTGGAGACGAGTGGTTACGAGTGGTTCTACCGGCCCGGTCACACAGCGGGCATGATCCCGACCAACGACGGCCAGGTGTGCGTCTTCGCCGGGATGCCCGCCGCCCTCTTCCGGGCCACCGCCGGGGAACAGGGCCACGCCGGGACGTCCGGCGGCGGAACGGGTGGCGTCAGGACGGGTGACGGGTTGCGTGGGCGCTACCACCGGATGCTCGCCGCCGCCACGAACGGCGCCGGCGGCAGGCTGGCCGCCGCCGGGCCACCCCTCCGGTTGCGTACCTGGGTGGGGCGGCCGAGTTTCGTCCGCGAGGCCCAGGGACCCGGGTGGGCGCTGGTCGGCGACGCCGGCTCCTTCCTGGACCCGCTGAGCTCCCACGGCCTCACCGACGCGTTGCGCGACGCGGAAAGGCTGGCGCGGGAGGTCGCGGCGGGCGGACCGGGTTCGCCGTCCCGCGCGTACACCGCCGACCGGGACCGCGTCATCGGCCCGATGTACGACGCGGTGGACCGGATCGCGGCCTACGGCTGGGACCTCAACCAGGTGCGCCGCCACCTGCTGGAGCTCAACTCGGCGATGAGCGCGGAGGTGGAGATGATCAGTGCCGTCGGCGCCGGCTGACGAGTACCTTCATGTCCGGAGGTGCCAGGACATGCAGGTGCACATCACCATGCTGGGACGGTTCGCCGTCCAGGTCGACGGCAGCGTGCTCCCGCCCGGGGCGTGGCATCGCCGCCAGGCGGCGGATCTGGTCAAGCTGCTCGCCCTGGCACCGCGCCGCCGCCTGCACCGCGAAGAGGTGATCGACGCGCTCTGGCCGGGAGTCTCCCCTGGCCAGGCCGCGCCCCGGCTGCACAAGGCCGCCCACTACGCCCGCCGTGCCCTCGGCGCCACCGGCGGTGTCGTGCTGCGCGGCGCGAACGTCGGGCTGCTTCCCGACGTGCCCGTGGTCGTCGACGCGGTCCGCTTCGCCGAGCTGGCCGCCGCCGCACTCGCCGACGGCGGAGCCGCTGCGGCCGCCGGCGCACTGGAGGCCTACGCCGGTCCCCTGCTGCCCGACGATCCGTACGAGCGATGGACGCAGGCCCACCGCGACCGGCTGCGCCTGCTGTACGCGCGCCTGCTCCGGCAGGCTGAGCGGTGGGACGAGCTCGTCGAGCTCGACCCGGCCGACGAGGAGGCGCATCTCGCGCTGATCCGGCGGCACGCGGAGCGCGGCGACCGCCGGGCCGCCCTGCGGCAGTACGAGCGGCTCGACCGGGCCCTCGGCCGGGAGCTCGGCGTCGCGCCGGGCGCGGAGGCGGTCGCCCTGCGCGAGGCGCTGACCGCCGATCCCGCCGGGCGGGCGGGGCCAGCCGCTCCCGCCGTCCTGGTGGGCCGCGAGGCGCAGACCCGCCGCTTCGAGGAGACGATCGCCGAGGTCGGGCGAGGCCGGGGCCGCACGGTGTTCCTGGCCGGCGCGCCGGGCATCGGCAAGTCCTTCCTCGCCCGGTGGGCGCTCGACCGGGTCGCGGGCATGGGCTGGCGCACCGGCGCCGGCGCGGCGTCGCGGGTGGAGGGCGCCTGGCCGTACGCCCCGGTGCTCGAAGCGGTCGCGGACCTCTGCCGGCGCCACCCCACCCTGCTGGACGGCCTGGACGACCGCTGCCGGGAGAGCATCGAGCTGGCGCTTTCGGGCCGCGACCTCGACTGGAGCGGCGACGGCGGCCAGCGTCTCTACGTCGCGGTCATGGAGCTGATGCGGCTCGCGTCCGCGGGCAGCGGCGCCCTGCTGGTCGTCGACGACGCGCACGAGGCGGACGAGGCGGGCCTGCGCCTGCTGCACTACCTCGCGCGAAGCTGCGCCAGCGAGCGCGTGCTCCTGTTGCTCTGCCACCGCAGGCAGCCGCTCACGGACACGTTCGAGCAGGTGCGGTCGAGCCTGCTGACGCGGGGCGCGGCGGTGGAGCTTCCCCTGACCCCCCTCGGCCGGGAGGAGACCGAGGCGCTGGCACGGGCATCCCGGCCGGGGCTGGGCCCGGAGACGGGCGAGCGGATCTGGCACCTCTCCGGGGGGCTGCCCTTCGCCGTCGTCGAGGCCGCGCGGGTGGCCGGCGAGGGTGACGCGCCCGGCGCCGTCCCGGGTGAGGTCGTGCTGGGCCTGCTCGACCCGCGGGCGCGGGCCGTGCTCGAACGGGTGGCGATCGCGGGCTCCGCGTTCGACACCGACGAGTTCATCGCGTTGTCCGGCGCGACCGAGGACGAGGCGTTCGACTGCCTGGACGCGGCGCTGGCGGCACTGGTCGCCGAGCGCACCGCGAGCGGCTACCGGTTCCGGCACCCCCTGATCCGCGAGGCGCTGCTCGCCGGCATCCCGCCCCACCGGCAGCGCCGGCTGCACCGGGTCTGCGCCGAGCGGCTGGCCGCCCTGAACGCCTCGCCGGCGCGGGTCGGTCACCACCTGCTCGCCGCGGGGGACGCCGCGGCGGCCGTGCCGTACGTGCTCCGGGCCGCGCAGACCGAGGCGGCGGTGGGGGCGTTCCGCGAGGCGCTGGCCCTGGTCGACTCGATCCGGCACGTGTGCGGCGAGGCCGACCGCCCGCGTGCGCTCGCACTGCGCGCCGACCTGCTCGCCGCCGTCGGCGACGCCGCGGCGGCGGCGGCCTACCGGGAGGCGATCGAGGCCGCCCCGCCGCCCCGGCGCAGGCCGCTCCGGGCCCGGCTGGCCCAGATGCTGGTGCTGGCCGGCGATCTGGAGACGGCCGGGACGATGCTGGACGAGCTGGACCTCGGCGGCGGACCGCCCGACCCGACGATCCTGCTCGCCCGGGGTCAGCTCGCCTACTTCCGGGGCGACCTGGAGCTGGCGCGTACGGTGTCGGAGCAGGCGCGCGGCCTCGTGACGGCGGGCGAGATGGACCGGCAGGTCCTCGACCTGGTCACACTGCGGGGACTGGTCGCGCACAACCGGGGAGAGTGGTACCAGCAGCTCCGCGTGGAGCTGCGCCGGACCCGCGACGAGCCGTCCCTGGCCACCGCGATCTTCGACTCCCACCTCTGTGTGGCGGAGTACCTGCTCTACGGTCCGACGCCGTACCGGGAGGTGATCGAGCTGGCGGCGGCGCTGCGGGAGACCGCGACGCGGGCGGGCGCGATGCGGGCCGTGGCGTTCGCGACCGCGCTGATCGGGGAGGCCGCTTTGCTGAGCGACGACCTCGACCTGGCCGAGCGGGAACTGCGCGAGTCGGTCGACCTGCATCGGGAGATCGGCGCGTTCGCCGGCGAGTCGCACTCACTGCAACGCCTGGCCGAACTGTGCCTGGCTCGCGGCGACAGGGCGGCCGCGGGCCGCCTGCTCAACCGCGCCCTGCCGCTGGCGCGCTGGTCGAACCTCGCGATGCACCTCATGCAGCGCATCTTCGGCACCATGATCGTCGCCGCGGACGGCCCGCGGGAGGCGCGGGCCGTCGTCGACCGCGCCTGGGCCACCCTCGGCGCCGGCGACGTCTGCTTCTTCTGCCATGTGATGCTCGCCGTGCCGTCGGCGATCGCCTGCGCCGACGCCGGGGACCTCGGCGACGCGCGGTTCCATCTGGCCACCGCCGAGCGCTCCGCCGAGCTGTGGCAGGGCACCTCCTGGCAGGCGGCGATCCTTGAGGCCCGGGCCCATCTCGCCCGGGCCGAGGGAGACCACCCGGCGGAGGCCCGCCTGCTGGCACAGGCGGCCGACCTCTTCGACGACGCCGGGCACCCGCGGGACGCCGCCCGTTGCCGCCGGAGCGGCGCCGCGTGGGAGGCGGCGCGGAAGGAGTCGCCGACCGGAGAGAAGGATCCGGGAAGGGCCTCCTCCTAGCGTGGTGCGGCGTCGCCGGGCAGGGCGCCCGGCGGGCGCCATCCGGAGGAGACCCATGCGCATCCCCTCGAACAAGCCGGTGAAGACCCCCGCGAAGACGCACCGCGTTCGCCGCTCGGCGCTCGCCGCCGCGCTGCTCGCCGGCGCGCTGTTCGCCGGCGGCGTGCTCGGCCCGGCCGGCACACCGGCACAGGCGGCGACCACGATCACGGCGTCGCTGAGCATCACCAGAGCGGCGCCTCCCGGGCCCGGCCTGGTGAACGTGCGCGTCCTGGTCAAGGTCCCCATGAACCTGTACGACGCCAACGGGTACCTCAACAACGGAGCGCGGATAGAGCTGCGCTTCTACGGCGAGGACCCAGTCTCCGACAACCTCATCCTCGGCCCGATCACCTACGCGAGGTCGGCGGTGGGGCTGTCGGCCACGGAGGAGGGCATCCGCCTGCTGACGCAGTGGCAGGAGGAGCCCGGGAGCTGGCTGAACGAGGACGACGGCCTTCTCGACGGCGTCACCGACGAGGTCTACGTGCGGGCCAGGTTCGTCGACGGCGACGGCGTCGCCATCCAGGCCAGGTCGAACGTCGTCACGGGCATCTTCTGACGGAGGCGGGCACGGCCCGCGCCGGGGTCACTGCTCGCGCATGCCCCAGGGGGTGCCGTACTCGGTGAGCAGGTCGAGGAAGGGCCGCGGCGGGAAGGCCTCGGGGCCCAGGACTCCGGCGCCGGACCAGGCGCCGGAGGCCATCAGTTCGAGGGCAACGACCGGGTTGACGGCGGTCTGCCACACCACCGCCTGGGAGCCGTACTCACGCATGGACCACTGGTTGTCGACCACGTGGTAGAGGTAGACCTCACGCGGGCCGCCGTTCCTGGTGCCCCTGACCCAGGTGCCCGCGCACGTCCTGCCGTGCATGCGCTCCCCGAGCGTCGCCGGGTCGGGCAGGCACGCCGCGACCACGTCCCGCGGGGAGACCTCGACGGGAACGCCGTCCGCGCCGGCGACCCGGACCGGCTCGGTGCGGTCCAGCCCGAGCAGGTGCAGGGTCCGCAACGTCCCGATGAACTCCTCGCCCAGCCCGTACTTGAAGGTCACCCGCCCGGCGTCGACCCAGCGGGGCATGAGCAGGACCTCCTCGTGCTCGACGTTGACGCACTCGACCGGGCCGATGCCCTCGGGGAAGTCGAACACCTCGGGCTCGCTGAAGGGCGGGGTGGTGAACCATCCCCGCCCGGACTCGTAGACGACCGGGGGGTTCAGGCACTCCTCGATCGTGGTCCAGATGCTGAACGACGGCGCGAAGTCGTGTCCGTCGACCGTGAGGTCGGCGCCGTCCCGCACGCCGATCTCCTCGATGTGGTCGAAGAGCTCGTCGGCGGCGTACCGGGCGAACACGTCCGACAGCCCCGGCTCCACGCCCATGCCGACCAGCGCGAGCCGGCCCGCCCGCTCCCACTCCGCGGCCGTCTCGAACTGGGCGTCGCCCAGCTTGACCCCGCACTCCTCGTGCGGGCGGTCCGGATGGGGCCGCGACAGCGACATCGCCATGTCCAGATAGTGCGCGCCGGCCGCCAGCGCCGCCCGGAACAACGGCATGACGAACCGCGGGTCCGTGGCGTTGAGGAGGACGTCGCAGCGGTGCTCGGCCAGCAGCGCCGCGACCGCGGCCTCGTCACCCGCGTCGGCCCGGCAGGCGCTGAAGCGATCCCCCGTCTCCCCGAGAGCGGCGACGGCAGCCTTGGCACGAGACAGGTCGTAGTCGGCGACGACCATGTGCTCGAGGAAGGATCTGCGGGCCGCGATCCGGGTGATCGCCGTACCCACTCCACCGGCTCCGACAAGCAGCACGCGCATGGTACAAACATCCCTTTCTTGGACAAACGCCCCTGATGTGCCGATCCAACGCCACCCCAACCCCGAACGTCAATGGCGTTGGCATAAGGTGGGCGGGGAGGAGAGGGGGACGCCGTGCCCAAGCCGGTGGTGGGCGAGTCGTCGCGCCGGCGGCGCCGCCCGACGAAGAACGGGGTGGTCCTCTCGGAGGGCCTGATCGTGCGGACCGCGCTGCGCATGCTGCGCGAGCACGGCCCGGCCGGCCTCACCGTACGGCGGCTCGGCATCGCCCTGGGAGCCGACCCCAGTACGCTCTACCGCTACTTCAGAGGCGTGGACGACCTGACCCTGGCCATCGGCGACATGCTCATCGGGCAGGCGATGGCCGGCTGGAGCGGCGGCGGCGACTGGCGCGCCGGCCTTCGCGACCTGGGCCTGCGCATCCACGCCGCCTACCTCGAACACCCGCAGGCCGCGGTGCTGACCGCCAGCCGCATCAGCGGCAAGTCGCACGAGATCGCGGCCGACGAGGCGATCCTCGGGCTGCTGCGTGGCGCGGGGTTCCCCGACCGTGAGGCGGTCGGCGTCTACCACACCTTCATCGACATGACGCTGGCCTTCGCGGCGCTGGACGCGGCCACCCTGGCGCTGCCCGCCGAGGCGCGCGAAGCCGACGAGGAGATCTGGCGGGCGACCTACGCCCGGCTGCCCCGGGCCACCCACCCCAACATCGCGGCGGTCGCCCCTCTGCTGGTCGCCCGCATGAACGACAGCGCCTACCCCGCCGCCCTGGAGATGCTCCTCGACAGCGCCGCGTCGCGGCTCACGCGCCCCCGCCCCGCACCCCGGACGGCACGGGGCGGGGGCCGGGACCGCCCGGACAAGGGTGTCTAGGGGTTTTCCACGCCTATCACTCCTTTTAGTGTGATTGGTGTTTCAGCAGAAAGGCGAGTCGCCTCATTCGAGTTCGCTCAGGTCGAGCGGGCTCGAATCGTGGCCGCTCGAACCGAGACCGTCGCGGCGGTAGTCCCTTCCCTCACATCTCGAGAGCGCCGGCGATTCCGCGAGGACGCCCCGGTCCGGCTCTCGCCGCACGAATATCCCGAAGACCCGGCTTATCCCCAAAAATCCGCTTATTCCGGAAACCAGGTTCCGCGCCCCGAGGAAGGAGCAGCCATGGAGGAGACGACCGTTCCGGCCGAGGCGACGGAGGAGCTCACGGCGGAGACGCTGATCGAAGAGGTGTCGATCGACGGCATGTGCGGCGTCTACTGATGAACGATCCCCTGGACGAGGCCTGGGAGCTGTCTCCCCGGGTGGCCCTGCGGCCGGAGCCGTTCGGGGCCCTGGCCTACCACTTCGGCAACCGGCGGCTGACCTTCCTCAAGCGCCCCGAGCTCGTCTCGGTGCTCCGCGACCTCTCCGGCGAACCCGACGCCCGTGCCGCGCTGACCCGTGCCGGCGTTCCCGCCGGCCGGTGGCCCGCGTACGCGGAGGCCCTGCGGGGCCTCGCCGGCGCGGACATGATCAGGCCGCGCGGGCGGGTGGAGAGCCGGAGCGCGGCAGCGCGGAACTCGACGGCACAGAACTCGACGGCGCAGAACTCGGCAGCGCAGGACGGTCCGGCCCGGTCCGGGACGGCGAGCGGGTCGCTGGCCAAGCGGTTCGAGTACGGCCTGGCCGCCCCCATCTGCCTGACCTGGGAACTCACCTACGCCTGCAACCTGTCGTGCGTGCACTGCCTGTCGTCGTCGGGGCGGCGTGACCCGCGTGAGCTCGCCACCGCCCAGTGCGAGGCGGTGATCGACGAGCTGCAGGCCATGCAGGTCTTCTACGTCAACATCGGCGGCGGGGAGCCGACCGTACGGCCCGACTTCTGGCATCTGGTGCAGTACGCCGTGAACCACCAGGTCGGGGTGAAGTTCTCCACGAACGGGACGCGACTCACCCCCGAGCGGGCGCGGTTCCTGGCCGCCACGGACTACGTGGACGTGCAGGTGTCGCTCGACGGTGCCACCCCCGAGGTCAACGACCGGGTCCGCGGCCCGGGGTCGTACGAGACGGCGCTGCGGGCGCTCGACAACCTCGCCGCGGCCGGGTTCGCCGACGCGAAGCTGTCGGTGGTCGTGACCCGGGAGAACGCGGGCCAGCTCGACGAGTTCAAGGCCATCGCCGACGAGCGCGGGGCGACGCTCCGGCTCACCCGCCTGCGCCCGTCCGGACGGGGCGCCGACGTGTGGGACGAACTGCACCCGACGGCGGCCCAGCAGCGTGAGCTGTACGAGTGGCTGCTGCGCGCGGGCGAGGACGTGCTCACCGGCGACTCGTTCTTCCACCTCGCGGGGTACGGCGAGTCGCTGCCGGGGCTGAACCTGTGCGGCGCGGGCCGGGTGGTCTGCCTGATCGACCCCCTGGGCGACGTGTACGCCTGCCCGTTCGCGATCCACGACCGCTTCCGCGCCGGCAACGTGCTCTCCGACGGCGGGTTCGCCGCCGTGTGGCGGGAGTCGGAGCTGTTCGGGGACCTGCGGTCGCCGCAGACCTCGGGCGCGTGCACCGGATGCGGGTTCTTCGACTCCTGCCGGGGTGGGTGCATGGCCGCCAAGTTCTTCACCGGCCTGCCGCTCGACGGGCCCGACCCCGAATGCGTGCAGGGGCACGCCGCCGACGCGCTCGCCGCTGCGGGCCGTACGGTGCCCCGGCCCAGCCAGGACCACTCCCGCCGCCCCGGCGCCCGCCGGGCCGGAGCCGGGCCGGTTCCGGTGCGCATCGGACGCCGTCCCTCCGCCGCCGCCCCACCCGTACACCCACCCGTGCACGCGTGCGCGGAGAGCCCGCTCGCCGGGTTCAGCCCCTCATCCGACGTGTAGTAGAAGGACGATAGCTCGTGGCCGCGAACGCCTGGTTCGAGACGGTTGCGGAGGCGCAGCGCAGAGCGCGGCGCCACCTGCCGAAGTCGGTGTACTCCGCGCTGCTCGCCGGTTCGGAGAGAGGCCGGACGTACCGCGACAACACGGCGGCGTTCGCCGAACTCGGCTTCGCGCCGCACGTGGCGGACCTGCCGGCCAAGCGCGACCTGTCCACCACCGTGATGGGGCAGCAGATCTCCCTGCCGGTGCTCATCTCCCCCACCGGGGTGCAGGCCGTGCATCCCGACGGGGAGGTGGCGGTGGCGCGCGCCGCCGCGGCGCGCGGCACGATCATGGGGCTGAGCAACTTCGCGAGCAAGCCCGTCGAGGAGGTCGTGGCCGCCAACCCGCAGACCTTCTTCCAGATGTACTGGATGGGCACCCGCGAGTCCATGGCCGCGCACATGGAGCGGGCCCGCGCCGCCGGGGTCAAGGGGCTGATCGTGACCCTGGACTGGACGTTCTCCCACGGCAGGGACTGGGGCAGCCCGTGGATCCCCGAACGCCTGGACCTGAAGGCGCTCGCCCGCTTCGCGCCGCAGGGCCTGACCCGGCCGCGGTGGCTGCTCGGCTTCGCCAGGACCGGCCGGCTGCCCGACCTCACCGTCCCCAACGTGGCGGAGCCCGGCCGTCCCGCTCCGACGTTCTTCGGCGCGTACGGCGAGTGGATGCGGACCCCGCCACCCGGCTGGGATGACGTCCGGTGGATGCGCGAGCAGTGGGACGGCCCGTTCATGCTCAAGGGCATCTCCCGGCTCGACGACGCCCGCCGCGCGGTGGACGCCGGGGTCACCGCGATCTCGGTGTCGAACCACGGCGGCAACAACCTGGACGGCACGCCCGCGACGATCCGGCTGCTCCCGGGCATCGCGCGGGTGGTCGACGGGCAGGCCGAGGTGCTGCTCGACGGCGGCGTGCGGCGCGGGGGCGACGTGGTCAAGGCGCTCGCGCTCGGCGCGCGGGCCGTGATGATCGGACGCGCCTCGCTGTGGGGCCTGGCGGCGAACGGCCAGGCGGGCGTGGAGAACGTGCTCGACATCCTGCGCGGCGGCATCGACTCGGCGCTGCTCGGCCTGGGCCGCGCGTCGATCCACGATCTGGAGCCCGGCGACGTGCTGGTCCCGCCCGGCTTCACCAGGGAGATCGGGTTCACCGGGGAGATCGGCTCCACCAGGGAGATCGGGTCTCCTGGCGATGCGTGAGAGGGGCGAAGGCGAAGGCGGCCTGGCGGACCTGTCGTGGCCCGCGCTGCCGCCCTCGCCGACCGTGCTGGTGCCGCTCGGCTCCACCGAGCAGCACGGCCCGCACCTGCCCCTGCACACGGACACGGCGGTCGCGGCGGCGGTGGCGAGGGCCGCCGCCGCCCGCCTTCTGGCGGTGGCTCCGGACGACCCCGTCCTCGTGGCGCCGCCCGTCGCGTACGGCGCGAGCGGCGAGCACCAGGACTTCCCCGGCACCATGTCCATCGGGACCGCCGCCCTCCGGTTCCTGCTCGTCGAACTCGTCCGCTCCCTGTCCCGCTGGGCCGGGCGCGTCGTGATCGTGAACGGTCACGGCGGGAACCTGGACGCCCTCGCCGCCGCCACGCCGCTGCTGCGCGAGGAAGGCCACGACGTGTGCTGGGCGCCCTGCGCGGCCGGGCCGGCCGACGCCCACGCCGGCCACGCCGAGACGTCGCTCATGCTGCATCTGGCCCCGCGTCTGGTGGACATGGCCCGGGCGGAGCCGGGCAACCTCGCCCCGCTCGCGGAGATCATGCCCGAGCTCGCGGCCAGGGGCGTCGCCGCCGTGTCACCCTCCGGCGTGCTCGGCGATCCGACCACGGCCACCGCCGGGGAGGGACGCCGCCTGCTCGACCGGATGGCCGACGACGTGGCCGCCCGCGTCCGGCACGGACGGGCCGACCACACCGGCCGCCTCCTGCCCGCACCCGCACCCGCACCCGGACCCGCGGCCGCGACGGCCTCTCCGGCATGAGCCAGGTGAGCGGCGAGGCCGGCGGCTTCCGGGTCGCCCTGGTGACCGGGGCGGCCCGCGGGATCGGCGCCGCCGTCGTGCGGGCGCTGTGCGCCAGGGGCTACCGGGTGGTCGCGGTCGACTCGTGCGCGGCGGACGGCCCGGCCCGGCCCGCCGGGGTGACCTATCCGCTCGCGGCCGACGCCGACCTGAAGTCGCTGGCCGACGACCACCCCGGCGTGGTGGTGCCGTACATCGCGGACGTGCGCGACCGCGACGCGCTCGCCCGCGCCGCCGCCGTGGCGGCGGACCGCTTCGGCCGGCTGGACGCGGCCGTGGCCGCCGCGGCGGTCATGGCCGGCGGCCTGCCGCTGTGGGAGACCCCGGACGCGCACGTCCGCGCCCTGTGGGAGACCGACGTGCTCGGGGTGTGGAACACCGCCGCGGCGTGCGTCCCGCACATGCTGGCGGGGCCCGAGCCGGGGGCGTGCCGGTTCGTCGCGGTGGCCTCGGCGGCCGGTTCGCACGGGCTGTTCCGCCTGTCGGCGTACACGATGGCCAAGCACGCGGTGGTCGGGCTGGTGCGCGGCCTCGCCGCCGACCTGGTGGGCACGGGGGTGACCGCGGCGGCCGTCTCCCCCGGTTCGACCCGCACGCCGATGCTCGCCGCCACCGCCGATGTGTACGGCCTGGACGGCGTCGAGGACTTCGCCTCGTCCCAGTTGCTGCGCCGCCTGATCGAGCCCGCCGAGATCGCCGAGACCATCGCGTTCTGCTGCTCTCGCGAGGGAGGCGTCGTCAACGGATCGGTGATATCGGCGGACGGAGGCTTCACGCCATGACCCACGATCAGATCACCCGCGACTCGGACCCCCGGGTGCCGGGCCGGCTTCCGGACGGTTTCACCGTCCGGCTGAACCGGCGTGTCCGGGTCCGCGACGGCGGGCGCACCCTGGTGGGTGGCGCGCCGACGCGGGTCATGTACCTCACCCCGGCCGCCGCGGACCTGTTCGACGGCCGCAGGCTGCGGGTCCGCGACCGCGTCTCCGCCCTGCTCGCCGACCGGCTGCTGGAGGCGGGCCTCGCCGACCCGGTCGTCGGGGACCTGCCCGGTCGCGACCCCTCGCAGGTGACGGTGGTCGTGCCGGTGCGCGACCGGCCCGCCGCGCTCGACCGGCTGCTGTCGGGCATCGGCGACCGGCACCGCGTGATCGTGGTGGACGACGCGTCGGCCGCCCCGGAGGCCGTCGCCGAGGTCGCGGCGGCGCACGGCGCGGTGCTCGTCGCGCTGGCGGAGAACGTCGGCCCCGCCGCCGCCCGCAACGCGGGCCTGCGCCGGGTCACCACGCCCTACGTCGCCTTCGCGGACTCCGACGTGGTCCTCGAACCCGGCACGCTGCCGACCCTGCTCCGGCACTTCGCCGACCCCCGGGTGGCCGTGGTGGCGCCGCGCGTGCTGGGGCTCCGCCTGCCCGGCCGGGCCCGCTGGATCCTCCGCTACGAGGACGCGCGGTCCTCCCTCGACCTGGGCCTCGATCCGGGCATCGTACGCCCGAGGGCGCCGGTCTCCTGGGTCCCGAGCGCGTTCCTGCTGGCGCGGGCCGACGCCCTCGGCCACGGCTTCAGCGCCGAGATGCGCGTCGGCGAGGACGTCGACCTGGTGTGGCGGCTGGCGCGGGCGGGCTGGCGGGTGCGCTACGAGCCGGCCGCGACGGTGCGGCACGAGCACCGCACGGTGGTCCACGACTGGCTGCGGCGCAAGGCCTTCTACGGCACCGGAGCCGACCTGCTCGCCCGGCGGCACGGCCGCGACGTGGCCCCCGCGGTGCTGGCGCCCTGGAGCGCGGCCTTCGTGCTGGCGCTGCTGGCGCAGCGGCGGTGGTCGCTGCCGGCCGCGGCGCTGATCTTCGCGGGCACGGCCGCGACGATGTCGGCCAAGGTCAGGCGGAGCCAGCACCCGGTGCGCCTCGCCCTGACGCTGACGTCCGACGGTGCCGTCGCGGCCGTCTGGCAGGCGGCGGCGCTGCTGCTCCGCCACTGGTGGCCGCTCGCCGCCGTCGGCTGCCTGCTGTCCAGGAGGCTCCGCCGGGCCGTGGCCGCCGTGGCCGTGATGGACGCGCTCACCGATCTGCGGCGCACCGGCGCGCACCTCGACCCGGTCCGCTACGCCGTGGCCCGGCGCCTGGACGACGCGGCGTACGGGTCCGGCCTGTGGCTCGGCGCGATCCGCGGGCGCTCGGTGCGCGCCCTGCTGCCCGACATCCGGTGGAAGACACGCTCGTCGAGGCCGTCCGCCTAGAAGCCGGCCGCCGGGAGAACGTTCGCTTGGAGAACGTGGTGAGCCGCCGCCCCGGGAGCACCCGGGGCGGCGGCTGCGGCGTCACCGGACACCGGTGAGCGCGTCGGTGCGATGGCACGCCACCCAGGACCGGGGCGACCCGTAGTCCGGCAGGCGCAGCCGGGGCCGGTGCCTCTTCGGCCCGGCGACCGGCCCGGGTTCTGCGCCGTCCGCACGGTCCGCCGCGACCGCGTACAGGGCGCACACCAGCGCGCAGATCTCCTCCTCGGTGGGATTTCCCGCGACCACCCGCAGTTCGGCGCCCATCACATCGGGGGGTTTCCGTGCTTGCGCCGCGGCCCCGACGCCTGCTTGGCCCGCAGCAGGCCGAGCGCCCTGGTCAGGGTGGCCCTGGTCTCGCTCGGGTCGATGACGTCGTCGACCAGCCCGCGCTCGGCGGCGTAGTAGGGGTGCATGAGCTGCCTGCGATATTCCTCCACCCGCTGGGCGTGCGCCTCGACCGGGTCCGGCGCGGCGGCGATCTCCCGGCGGAAGATGACGTTGGCCGCGCCCTCCGCGCCCATGACCGCGATCTCGTTGGTCGGCCAGGCGAAGGACAGGTCCGCGCCGATCGACCTGGAGTCCATCACGATGTACGCGCCGCCGTACGCCTTGCGCAGCACCATCGAGATGCGCGGCACGGTCGCGGCGCAGTACGCGTAGAGGAGCTTGGCGCCGTGCCTGATGATGCCGCCGTGCTCCTGGTCGGTCCCGGGCAGGAAGCCCGGCACGTCGACCAGGCTGACCAGCGGGATGTTGAAGGCGTCGCACATCTGGATGAAGCGCGCGCCCTTCTCCGAGGCCTTGATGTCCAGCACCCCGGCCAGGTGGGCGGGCTGGTTGGCGATGATGCCGGTGACGTGGCCGTCGAACCTGGCCAGCCCGCAGATGAGGTTCTGCGCCCAGCCCGCGTGGAACTCGAAGAACTCCCCGTCGTCGACGATCTCCTCGATCACCGCCGACATGTCGTAGGAGATCGCCGGATCAGCCGGCACCAGGTCGAGCAGGGCGTCGTTGCGCCGGTTCGCCGGGTCGGTGCAGGTGATGGACGGCGGCAGTTCCTGGTTGTTGGCGGGCAGCAGGGACAGCAGATAGCGGACTTCCTCAAGACAGGACACCTCGTCCGGGCAGACGAACCCCGCCACGCCGGAGAGTGTGCCGTGCACCCGCGCACCACCGAGGTCGTCGGCGCTGATCTCCTCACCGGTCACCGCCTTCACGACGTCCGGGCCCGTGATGAACATCTGGGCCGTGTTCTGCACCATGAACACGAAATCGGAGAGAGCCGGCGAGTACGCCGCTCCCCCCGCGCACGGGCCGAGCATGACGTTGATCTGCGGAATCACCCCCGACATCCGCACATTGCGCCGGAAAATACCGCCATAACCGGCAAGCGCGGTCACACCTTCCTGGATCCGGGCCCCGGCGCCGTCGTTCAAACCGATCAGCGGCACCCCGGCGGCCTCGGCCAGATCCATCACCTTGTGGATCTTCTCGGCGTGCGCCTCACCGAGCGCGCCGCCGAACATCCGGAAGTCGTGGGCGAAGACCATGACCTCGCGGCCGTAGACCTTGCCCCACCCCGCCACCACGCCGTCGGTGTACGGCCTGCGGTGCTCCAGCCCGAAACCGGTGGCCCGGTGCTGCCGGAACGCCTCCACCTCCACGAAGGACCCGCTGTCGAGGAGCACGTCCAGGCGCTCCCGCACGGTGAGCTTGCCCTTGGCGTGCTGGCGCGCGGTCGCCTCCTCACTCGGGCCTGAATGGATGCTCTCCTTGAGCACCTGCAAATCCGCCAGCCGTTCCCGCATCGATTCCTTCGGCAGGTCGCTGACCCGCGTCACCACGGTCCCCATATGTATTCCTCCTGACGGCACAACCGGGTGCCCTCAGGGTAAGGGGGCCGATCAACGCCACGACACCCCTAAAAAGGACGGCGACCGCGCCGATAAAACGCGTCCCGAATAGAACCGGAAAACGGTCCGGATATCAGTGTTCCGGTCCGGCGGTGGCCGGCCCCCTACGGGCCGGCCACCGGGGGACCACGATCGACTCAGCCGACGGCGGCCCCGCCGAACTCGAGGACCGCGGGCAGGTCGGCCCGGCTGCTGATGTCGAGCTTGCGGTAGATCCGGGTGAGGTGCTGCTCCACCGTGCTCACCGTGAGGTAGAGCTCACCGGCGATCTCCCGGTTGGTGTGCCCGGCGGCGGCCAGCACCGCGACCCGGCGCTCGGCCTCGCTCAGCAGCGCCGCGCTGCCCCCGCTCAGAGCCGGGGAGGCCTGCTTGCCGGTCTCGGCCGCCGCCTGCGCGCCGCCGATCTCGGCGCCGCACTCCTTCATCAGGGCCCGCGCCCGAATCATGATCATGCCGACTCTCCGGTGCTCGCCCAGGCCGCGGTAGGCCTCCGCCAGGTCGAAGAGCGAGCGGGCCTGCTCGTAGCGGTCGCCGCCGTTCTGCAGCATGTCGGCGGACTTGCGCAGGAGCATCGGCCGGTGCCGCAGCTCGCTGGTGGCCGCCAGCAGGCGGATCGTCATGCCGAGCTCCCGCGGCGTGCGGGAGTTGCAGCGGGACAACTGGTCCTCGATCAGGCGGGAGGCCTGCTCGGAACGGCCCATCTGCAGGCAGGCCTCGGCGGCGCCGGCCCGCCACGGCAGCAGGCCCGGCACGTCCAGGCCCCACCTGCCGGTCAGCTCGCCGCAGAGCTGGAAGTCCCGCAGGGCCAGCGCTGCCTGCCCGACCGCCAGGCTGTAGCGGCCCCTGGCGTACAGGTAGTGCAGGCCGTACCGGCTCTCGAACATGGCGTCCAGCACGGGCCGGTCGAGGATGTCGTGCACGTCGTCGAACCGGCCCATCGCGGTCAGCGCGATCACCAGGCTGCCGAGCGGGCTGCCCACCGTGACACCCCAGCTCGTGATGGGCATGATCTCCAACGCCGCCCGCGCGTACTGCTCGGCGCTGACCATGTCGCCCTGCCGTACGGCCATCTCGGCGCGGATGGCCGAGAGCCTGGCCTGGCGGCTCGGGGCGCGCCGGGAGGACGCCTCGACGCTGAACAGGTCGCAGAGCGGCGCGGCCTTCTCCGCCTGCCCGCCGTAGGTGAGCGCGAGCAGCGCGCACTCCACGGTGTCCATCGACATCTCGTCCAGGCGCGCGAGCCGCAGGATGCGCTCGACGGCGATCAGGGCGCCCTCGTGCGGGCCGTTGACGAGCACCTGCGCGAGCGCGGTCGCCGTCTCCAGACGGCGCCCCGCGGCCACCGACACCAGGGCGGTTCCGGTGTCCGCGCGCGGCTCGCCGAGCTTGGACGCGAAGGCGGGATGGGTGGCGCGCAGCCACGGGCGCGCGATGTTGAGCTCCATCACCGTCTCGGGGTCGCTCTCGTAGCCGGCCGTGGTCAGATGCTCGATCACGTCCTGCGCGTCGTCGTACCGGCCGTGCCAGAGCAGCGCGCGGGCCAGGACCACGCCGTCGCTGCCGCGCAGGTGACCGCGCTGCATCGCCTCGGTGAGATCGGCCAGGTGCCGGTCGGGCGCCTCGGGGTTGATGCGCCACTCGGCACGCACCAGCATCGTGGCGATCTTGAGGCGGCGCCGCTCGTCGGTGCACGCCTGCCACGCGAGGCGCAGGTAGTCCACGCCACGCTCGGTGCGGCCCTCGCGCAGCGCGTCCCTGGCCGCGTCCTCCAGCACCGGCACCACCCAGGGCGCGTCGATCGGTCCGGCCTGGACGAGGTGATCGGCGATCACCGACGTGGCCGCGCCGTCCGCGTGCGCCAGTTCGGCCGCGCGGCGGTGCAGGTCCCGGCGCTCGTCGAGGCCCACCTCGGCCAGCACGGCCGTACGGGCCGACTCGTGCCGGAACCGGCCCACGCTGAGCACGCCGCCGGCCGTCAGGGCGTTCATGGCCCTGCTGATCTGGGTGTGCCCCAGGCCGAGCAGCCGGTCGAGCGAGTCGGTGTCGCCGAGCACCGCCAGGCACCGGGCGATCCTGAGCAGTTCGGGCTCGCCCCGGTGCAGGCAGGTCAGCACGGCCTGGCCGTACCGCTCGCCGACCACCGGCTCGTCCGTCACCGGCTCGCCGTCCCTCTCCCCCGGCCCGCCGAGGTAGTCCTCGATGAGGGCGGCGGCCAGCAGCGGGTTGCCGGCGCTGAACGCGTACCAGTCCTCCGCGAAGCGGACCGCGACCTCCTCGCCCGCCCGCTCGCGCACGAGCGTGTGCACGCCCTGCCGGGACAGCGGGTTGAGCTGCACGACCCCGCAGTACGGCTGGCGCAGCAGGTCGGTCCAGAAGAAGGCGTCGGTGCTGCGCACGTAGTCGGAGTAACTGAAGATCACCATGATCCGGGCGAAGCGTACGCGCCGGGCGAGGTACGCCAGGCACAGCAACGACGGACGGTCGGCGTAGTGCACGTCGTCGACCACGATCACCAGGGGATAGCGCTCCGACAGCTCCAGCAGCACGGTGCACAGAGCGTGCGCGATCTGGGCGTCCACCTGGTCCAGGGTCTCGGAGGCGAGCCCGGAGCTCATCGCGGTCTGCTTGCCCTCCTCAAGCAGCGCGAGCGCGCGCACGCGCTCCTCCTCCACCAGCGGCGCCTCTTCGATGAGCTGCCCGAGCACGCCGAGCGGCAGGTCCTGCTCCATGCGGGACGCGGTCGCGGCGACGGGCAGGGCGCCCAGCTCCACGGCCTGCTCGGCGAACGCGTCGAGCAGTGCGCTCTTCCCGGTGGCGACGGTGCCGCTGAGCATCGCGACCTTGCCCTTGCCCGTCAGCGCGGCCGCCAGCATCTCCTGTAACGAGGTCAGTGCCTCGTCTCTCTCAATCAAGTTCATCATCAAGCGGGCCCCCTCCAGCTGAGCTTCCGTCCTTACGAATGGACGCTTGCCTGCTTGTTGGAGACGATGGTCTCGCCGGCCACTTTTGGATCGCTATCGCGCGCTTATCCCCACTCCCGTGTCCCCGCCATGACCTCGTGAGCTGGGAGTTCACCGGGATTTCGCGCACCGGGGACGGGCCGCACCGGGACACGCGACACCCGCCGCCCCGCCCGTGACAGGGCGGAGGCGGCGGGCGCGTCAGAACTTCAGCGGGCGGCCGGAGGGAGTACGCAGGTCGGGCGCCTCGTCCCTGGCCGTGGGGCGCCCCGAGGGCCGGCTCTTCTTCAGCTGCTTTCGCGTCATCGCGTCGTGCCCTTCCGTACGGGGCCCGTGGACGAGGGCCGGAGGTCGGTCGTGCGCGGTCACGCGGTGGTGGCCAGCCGCCGCCTGCGCGGGCGCCCGTGGGCCTCGCCCAGTTCGCGGTGGTTCCTGCCGGAGGGCTCGGCGAGCCGGGCGGCCCGGTGGACGACGGCCTGCACCGCGCGGAGCGCGGCGGTCTCGGCGTCCCGCTCGATCCCCACGCCCCAGTGCGTACGGCTTCCCAGGCGGCACTCGGCGTAGACCGCGACCCCCGCCGCGACGTCCTGTTCCCCCTGGCCGACGCCGGTCCGGTGGACGGCGCGGACCTCGATCCCCCACTCGGCGAGGCTCACCCGGAGCGCCTGCAGCGCGTCGGCGCGCTCCGCGCCGACCTCGAACCCGCCGCCGTCCACGTGCAGTTCGACGGCGAGCGGCTCCGGCCCGAAGACGGGCGGCCCGGGCGGGCACGTGTACTCGCTCTCGAACAGCTCCCGCACCCCGCTGGGGGTGATCTCCATGCCTTCGCTGTCGGCCCGCCGCTGCACCACCCGGGCGAAGTCGATCTGCAGGTCGCGCGGCAGGTGCCTGCCGTACCAGGTGCTCATGATGTAGGCGACGCCGCCCTTGCCGGACTGGCTGTTGATCCGCACCACGGCCTCGTAGGTCCGGCCCACGTCCGCGGGATCGACGGGCAGGTACGGCATGTCCCAGGGCATCTCGTCCATCGGGGCGCCGAGCGCGGCGGCCTCCCGCTCCAGCGCGTCGAAGCCCTTCTTGATGGCGTCCTGGTGGGAGCCGGAGAAGGAGGTGTAGACGAGGTCGCCCCCGTAGGGGTGGCGCGGGTGGACCGGAATGCCGTTGCACTCCTCCACGACGCGGCGGATCGCGTTGAGGTCGGAGAAGTCGATGCCCGGGTCGACGCCGTGGCTGAACAGGTTCATGCCGAGCGTGACCAGGTCCACGTTGCCCGCGCGCTCGCCGTTGCCGAACAGGCAGCCCTCGATGCGCTGCGCGCCGGCCATCATGGCCAGCTCCGCCGAGGCGACGCCGGTCCCCCGGTCGTTGTGCGGGTGGATGGACAGGCAGACGTGCTCCCGCCGGGACAGGTTGCGGTCGAGCCACTCGATCTGGTCGGCGAAGACGTTGGGCGTGCTCCGCTCGACGGTCGACGGGAAGTTCAGGATGATGTCCCGCCCGGGGCCGGGCTGCCAGACGTCCATGACCGCCTCGCAGACCTCGAGGGCGAAGTCCAGCTCGGTGTCGCTGAACAGCTCGGGAGAGTACTGGAAGCCCAGGTCGCAGTCGCTCAGCGTCTTGTCCGCGTACTTCATCATCAGGCGCGTGCCCTGGACGGCCAGGTCCTTGCACTCGTCCCTGGTCATCCCGAACACCAGCCGCCGGAACAACGGCGACGTCGCGTTGTACAGGTGGATGGTGGCGCGGGGAGCGCCTTCGAGGCTCTCCACGGTCCGCCGGATCAACTCGTCACGTGCCTGCACCAGGACGGAGACGCGGACGTCGTCGGGGATCAGGTCGCGCTCGATGAGCTCGCGCAGGAAGGCGTGGTCGTCCTCGCTCGCCACGGGGAAGCCGACCTCGATCTCCTTGTAGCCCATCCGGACCAGCAGATCGAACATGGCCATCTTGCGCGCCGGGCTCATCGGACTGGCCAGCGACTGGTTGCCGTCGCGAAGGTCGGTGGAAAGCCAGCGAGGCGCCCGCGTGATGACGTTGTCGGGCCAGCGGCGGCCGGGCAGCCGGACGGGTTCGGGTGCGCGGTAGCGCCGCAGCGCCTTGGTCATCCTCGTCAACGGAAGATCCCTTCTCTCTGGCTCAGGGTTAACCGTTCGAACCGAAATACGTCGAATAAGAATAAGGCGACAGGGTCACCTGGATCTGGAAAGAGGACACGTCACCGACGATGCGGAACATCACGGCGATCTCCGGATAGGCGGCGGTCATTCCGAGATTGACGAAGTAGTGGTCGCTGTCGAATATCATGCGGTAGAGCCCGCGCTCCAACTGGGCGGTGTCCCATCCCTTCACGACGCCCGCCCCGTCGGTCTCGGCGGTGGTCACATGCCACCAGATGCCGTCGACCTCGCGCTCCAGGCGCAAACGAACGCCGGCCGCGCCGCGGCCGAAAACGCTGTCCAACGCCTGCGCCGTAATGTTCATCTCTCCGCACACCTGTCTATCGGACCCCCGGGGACCGATCTCGATTCTCCAGTGACGTGTTCCGGGTCGCTTCCGCACAGCCTCGCAGCGCCGGCTATCGGTTCACCTTCGCCGCTCTATCGGGGACGCGGGGCCGCGAAGGGGCGCCGGACATCCGGGCCGAGGCCACCCGGACAAGGGTGCCTAGGGGTGTGAATGCGTCTGCCGATCCTCTTATAGTGATATCAGCGAAAGCGCAATTTTGAACGATTTGTGAGCCTCATGCGAGGTGACGCCACTGAGTGCGCGGTAACCGGCAGAAGCCGTGATTCCAGCGATGAGAGACGAACGAGTCGCACGTACGAAAATGGAGCCGTCGGGAATCGACCCGACGGCTCCATTCGTTTGCCCGGATCACTTGCGGGCGGGGGTTTCCACGTTCCGCGGAGAGGGCCCGGAGGCCGGACGGCCACGGGCCGGCCGGGCGGAACGCCGGCCGGGTGTCTGCGTCTTCTCCTCGTCCAGACGGCTCGCCACCACGCGGCGGGCGCCGGCCTCGTCGAAGCGGCCCGATTCGCGTTCCAGCAGACCGATACGGCGGATGGTGAGGGCCACGCCGTGGTCGTCACCGGTCTGCCGGAACAGCTCCAGCGCCGTGTCGAGGCTGCCGCGGGCGTCGGCGAAGCGCTGCTCCGCGGCCGACAGCAGGCCCGTGGAGTAGTGCATGGCCGCCTGTCCCCTGCGGTCTCCGGCCTGGCGGGCGGCCGCCATCGCCACGTTGTTCGTGTTGCGCCAGTCGTCCAGGTAGACCCTGGACTCGAAGAAGGGCGCGGCGCAGATGGCCAGGTCCCAGGACAGCTCGGCGAGACCGGCCTGGGCCGCCTGGCGGATCCCGGACACCAGGGTCAGCCGTTCGCGCTCGTACCACGGGAGCGGCTGCTGGACGAGCCGGCGGACCATCGTGTCGGGCAGCGGCCAGCGGGCGGCGCCGCTGTGGAGGCCCGCGTAGTCGTCGCCGTACTGCTCGCGGTGCGCGTCCCGGGCGAGGTGGAGCAGGCAGCTCAGCACCCTGGCCAGCGCGGCGCCGCGCTCGGCGGCCGGTTCCTCCGCGGCCAGGCGCTCCCTCGCGAAGACCCGGATGAGGTCGTGGAAACGGTACCGGCTGTGGGCGCCCCGACCGGTCCCGGTGATCTCGACGAGCTGGGCGTCGGCCAGGTCGTCCATCAGGTCCTGGGTTTCGTGCAGCGGCCGGTCCAGCAACGCGGCGCTGACCCACGAGGGGAACGGCTGGAAGTCGAGGATGGCGAGCCGGCGGAACAGCCTGCGGGCCGCCTCGCCGGTGCTCTCGTAGGCGACGGCGATGCTGGCCCTCATGCCCATCCCGCCGTGCCTGAGCTCGTCCAGCCGACGGGTCTCGTCCTGCAGCCGCCCCGCCAGCTGCTCGATGCTCCAGTGTGGATGGGCGGAAAGACGTGATCCGGCGATGCGCAACGCGAGCGGCAACTGGCCGCAGAGCTCGGCGAGGGCCTGTGCCGACGCCGGCTCCGACCGCACCCGGTCCTCTCCCGCGATGTGGGCCAGCAGCCGCATCGACTGGTCCGGGTCGAAGGTCTCCACCTCGACGTTACGCGCGCCGGGCAGGCCGGTCAGCCTGCTGCGGCTGGTGACGATGACCGAGCAGTCGGAGCTGCCCGGCAGCAACGGCACCACCTGGCTCTCGCCCGCCGCGTCGTCGAGCACCACCAGCGTCGTGCGGCCGGCCAGCAGGCCGCGGTACATCTCGGCCCGCTCGTCCAGCGTCTCCGGTACGGCGCCGCCCGGGACGCCGAGCGCCCGCAGGAACCGTCCCAGCACGTCGAACGGATGCACGGGGCGGGCCGTCCCGCCGTGGAGGGCGGCGAACAGCTGCCCGTCGGGGAACCGCTCCGCCACGGTGTGGGCGGTGTGGACGGCGAGGGTGCTCTTGCCGACGCCCGGCTTGCCGGTGATGACCGCGATCGGCACGGCGAACGGCGCCCGTTCTCCCGGGGCCGGCGTGATGAGGCGGCGTACGGCGTCGACCTCCGGGGCCCGGCCGGTGAAGTCGGCGATGCCGGCCGGCAGCATCCGCGGGGCGCCGGTACGAGGAGCCGTCACGGCGACGCCCGCCGCGGCCGCCGGCGCAGGCGCCGGCCGCCCCGTCTCGACGGAGACCCGGATCGCGTGTTCGAGCCGGCGCAGCCGCTCGTTCGGCTCGATCCCCAGCTCCTCGACGAGGATCCGCCTGCCCTCGCGGTAGACGTGCAGGGCCTCGGCCTCCCGTCCCGACTGGTAGAGAGCGGTCATCAGCTGGCCGCGCAGTTGCTCGCGCAGCGGATACCGCTCCACCAGTTCCGTCAGCTCGGCTATCACCTCCCGGTGCCGCCCCAGGGAGAGCTCCAGCTCGATGCACTTCTCGTGGGCGGTGATCCGGTCCTCGGTGAGGCGGCGGGCGGCCGCCCGGATCAGCCTGCTGTCCATCCCCTCCAGCGCGTGGCCGCGCCACAGGGCGAGCGCCTCGCGGTAGTGCCCGACGGCGGCCTCGGCCGCGCCGGCCGCGCCGGACCGCCGGGCCAGCAGGATCAGGTTCTGGAAGCGGTCGCAGTCGAGTTCGTCGTCGTCCCCGACCTCGATCGCGTACCCCTGGGAGTGAGTGGAGATCAGGTTGGGCCGGCCGTACTGGGCGAAGACCCGGCGCAGGGCCGAGATGCAGATCTGCACCTGTGAGCGGCAGGTCGTGGGCGGGTTGTCGTCGTAGACCGCCTCGATGAGCCTGCCGATGGACGTGCCCCGGCTGTGGTCCAGCAGGAGCACGGCGAGAGCCGTCTGCTGTCTCGTGCTGCCCAGGTCCACGCGATGCGCGCCGTCCACGACTTCCAGAGGCCCGAGAATGCGAAACTTCACCGCGTGACTCCTTGCACTTATCGGACCCGTCCCCCGGGCCCACAAGGATGATCGGTTTCACACGTTGATGGGGATGGACGAAAAGATTACCGTTGCGGACCGATCCTATGACCCAACCGATGGGGATTCCAACAGGTTGGCAGTCCCGGCAGCGGCCGGGTTAGGACATGCCGGCCCGATGCGTGGGCGTCGCCAGCACGACCCGCAGCCGCTCGGCCACCTCCGGACCCAGCTTCGCCGCGATGGTCAGGATGCGCGCGACGGCCTCCACGGCCGACGCGTCGTCGCCCCGCACCCGGTGCGCGTCCCGGAGCAGCTTGAGGACGTTGACCTCGTCCAGCGGCACACCCAGCGTGGCGAACAGGTCGAGTGCCTGCTCGGCGGCGGTCACCGCGCCGGCGGAGTCGCCCTCTGCCAGGGCGAGTTCGGCCAGCGCCGCCAGCACCCGGCCCCTGCTGAGCCGGTCGTCGGTGGTGGTGGCCAGCATCAGGGCGTGCCGCAGCGTGCCGCTCGCCTCGGCCCTGGCGCCGAGCCGCAGCTTCGCCAGGCCCGTGCAGATCAGGGCGTACGACTCGCCCATGGGGTCGCCGATCTTCTGGTAGACGGCGAGCGCCGCCTCCACGATCCTGAGCGCCTCCGCCGACCGGCCCAGCTCCAGGTAGGTGTAGCCCAGCCTGACCTGGATGTAGGCCTTCTGACGTCCGCTGACGCCGCCGGCCAGTTCCATCGCGTCCGACAGCAGGGCCTCGGCGCCCTCGGGGTCGGAGAACAACAGCCGGATCTGTGCGAGGTGGCAGAGCACGTTGCTCGTGTTGCTCGGCGTGCCGTGGCGCCGCGAGAGGTCGAGCGCCTGCCGGCACCGCTCGGCCGCGGCGTCCAGCTGTCCGGTGACCAGGTGGAGATAGCCGAGGTTGGCCAGCGCGGTGGCGAGGGAGCGCTGGTCGTCGAGCTCGGTGAACAGCTGGATCGCCGCCAGGTAGTCACGGCGCGCGTCGTCGAACCTGCGCTCGTTGGAGGCCAGCGCGCCGTTGACGTACAGCATGGCGGCCTGCCCGGCCGTGTCCCCCGCCTGCTGCACGGCGGCCATCGCGATCTGCTGCGCCTCGCGCCAGTCGTCGAGGTAGAACCGCGAGAGGAAGAAGGTGGCGGCGCCGAGCGCCAGCCCCCAGCAGACCTCCGTCAGACCGGCCTGCGCCGCCTGCCTGATGCCCGAGACGAGGATGGACCGTTCTCGTTCGAACCAGGCCAGCGGGTGCTCCACCAGCCGGTCGACCAGGACCTCGGGCAGCGACCACGCCGGGGGCGGGATCAGGAGGCGGTCCTCCAGCTCCTTCCGCCTGGCCGCGTCGACCAGGGTCAGCAGGCCGCCGAGCATCCGGCCCAGGGCCGCGCTGCGCTCGGCGATGGGTTCCTCGGCCGCCAGGCGCTCGCGGGCGAAGACCCTTATGAGGTCGTGGAAGCGGTAGTGGGCGTTGATGCCACGGCCGGTGCCGGTCGTCTCCAGCAACTGGGCGTCGGCGAGGTCGTCCAGCAGGTCCTGCGCCTCGGCGACGGGCCGGTCGAGCAGGGCCGCGCCGAGCCAGGCGGTGATGATGTCGCAGTCCAGGATGGCCAGGCGCCGGAACAGCCGCCTCGCGTCGCCGCTCACGCTCTCGTACGTCAGGGAGATGCTCGCCCTGATCCCCATCTCGCCGTGCTTGAGCTCGTCCAGCCGCCGGGTCTCGTCCCCCAGCCGCTCCACGAGCTGCTCGATGCTCCAGTGGGGGCGGGCGGCCAGCCGGGCGCCCGCGATGCGCAGGGCCAGCGGCAGGTGGCCGCAGAGCTCGGCCAGGGCCACCGCGAAGTCGGGCTCGGACTGCACCCGCTCGGCCCCCGCGATGCGGGAGAGCAGGTCCAGCGACTGCGCCGAGTCGAAGACGTCCACCTCGACGTGCACGGCGCCCGACAGCCCGGCCAGGCGGCTCCTGCTGCTGAGGACGACCGCCGCGTTGGGGCTGCCGGGGAGCAGGGGCAGCACCTGGCCTTCGGTGCCGACGTCGTCCAGGACGATCAGGACCTTCTTGTCGGCGAGCAGCATGCGGTAGAGCTCGGCCCGCTCCTCCAGCCCCTCCGGGACGGCGGAGCCCGTCACGCCGAGCGCCCGCAGGAATCGTTCCAGCACCCTGATGGCGGCGACCGACCGGGAGGAGCCGCCGTGGAGCTTGGCGTAGAGCTGGCCGTCCGGATAGTGCTCGACGACCCGGTGCGCCACGTGCACCGCCATCGTGCTCTTGCCGATGCCGGGCTTGCCGGCCAGCGCGACGATGGGCACGGCGTATCTGCCGGGACCGCCGCCGGAGCCCACCAGCCGCTCCAGGATCTCGTCCACGAGCTTGGACCGGCCGCTGAAGTCGGCGATGTCGGTCGGCAGCAGCCGGGGCACGGCGACCGGCGGAGAGGGCGGCGCAGGTGTGCTCACCCGCACGGCGGTCGCCGGCAGGTTCAGCCCGGGGTCCGAGGTGAGGATCGCGTGCTGGAGCCTCTGGAGCCGCTCGTGCGGCTCGATCCCCAACTCGTCGATCATGACGCGTCGCGCCTGGTTGTAAGCCTGCAGGGCCTCGGCCTGACGGCCGGAACGGTAGAGGGCCAGCATGAGCTGCCCCCGCAGCCGTTCGCGGAGCGGATACTGTGCCACCAGCGCGGTCAGCTCGCCCACCAGCTCGTGGTGGCGGCCGAGGTCGAACTCCAGGTCGACGCAGTCCTCGTTGGCCGCGATCCGGTCCTCGTCCAGGCGCATCGCGGCCGCCTGGACCACCCGGCTCTCGATGCCCTCCAGGGCCGGGCCCCGCCACAGGGCGAGTGCGTCGCGGTACCGGGCCACCGCCTCCTCGGCGCGGTTCGCCGTCCGGGCCTGCTTGGCCTGGCGCAGGAGGTGTTCGAACCGGCCCAGGTCGAACCCCTCGTCGGTGATGCGCACCGAATAGCCGTTCGACTGCGTCACGATGATGTCGGGCCTGCCGCAGTTGCCGAACAGGCGCCGCAGGGCCGAGACGCAGATCTGGATCTGGGCTTTGGCGGTCGGCGGAGGGGCGTCGTCGTAGATGGTCTCCGTGAGGCGGGAGACGGTGACAGTCCGGCCCGCCTCCAGGAGCAACGCGGCGAGGACGGTCTGTTGTCTGGCTCCCCCGAGCTCCAGCCTTCGGTCGGTGAGAACGACCTCAAGTGGGCCCAGGATCCGGAAGTCCACCCACATCTCCTGTTGGGCTGGCGTAGCTCCCCCATGCCGAAGGACCTGACGGAGAGATTAATCCATCCCAATCGTGTGTGCTACGTCCGAACCTCGACAGCTGAGCCGTTCTCGACGACTTTCAGTCACTGTGATGCCAGGTGTCCCGCAAAGTCTCTTTCCGGATGAAAGCAGTAATACAAACGTATAAGACATATGACGGGCTGACGACTCCCGCGCCCTCGGCGTGCGGCACGAGACCATGCTGTTCGTGTCCCCCCTGCCACACGCCGAGCGCCGTCGTCGTGACACCCGGCGAGCCCGCCCCCCTCGGCTGCTTCGACCGGGCACCACCCGTCATGGGCTGATTTCTCAGAGTGCGCGTACGTTTCGCCGACGATCCGTCCAGAGCGGCACACCGCGTCGGCCTCGACTTCCCCCAGATCGGGAAAGCCCCCCTACCCCCACCGATCCCGCTCCAATGTGAGCGCGACCGGGCACAGTCAGAATCACAGGATTCGATTTCCAGCCGGCAACAAGAGTTCACTCACTCTTAACGGGGCGCCCCGATCACGGAAAACCGCAGCAGAGCTTGGTGGCGGGCACCTCGTAGACCGGCTTGACGTCAACGACGGCACCGGCGGCGGCGCCTCCGCTGAGCGGGAAGGCGACGAACGCGAACGTGACGACCATGGCACCGACGATCCGGCCGAGACGCGACAGCAGGTGGTTCTTCATCTCTTACCTCACTTTGTGGCTGGGAACTCTGTCCGACGCCTTAAAGGTAGGAAAGGCCGCCATCCTTCCGTTATTGAATCGGCTTTTTAGAGGTCAGGGCGGGTTTAGAGCTCGCGGGAGCCGCGGCGCCGCGGCCACGAGGCGCCGTGTGCAGGGATGACGCGGCGATCCGAGCACCTCGGCGGTGGCCCCGCGCTCGACCACCCGGCCCCGGTCGAGGACCACGGTCTCCTCGCACAACGCGGCCACGACGGCCAGGTCGTGGGAGACGAGCACCACGGTCAGCCGCCTGCTTTCCCGCAGGTCGGCGAGCAGATCGAGGAGCCGTACCCGGGTGGCGGTGTCCAGGGCGCTGACCGGCTCGTCGGCCAGCAGCACCCGGGGGGAGGCCGCTATCGCCCGCGCTATCGCTATCCGCTGCCGCTGCCCGCCGGAGAACTCGTGGGGATAGCGACGGGCGGCGTCCGCGGGCAGTCCCACCGAGCGCAGCGCCTCCTCGACCATGGCCGTCGCCGCCGCGCCGCGGGCGACGCCGAGCGAACGCAGAGGCTCTCCGACGATCCGGTCCACCCGCAGCCGCGGGTCCAGCGAGGAGTACGGGTCCTGGAAGACCGGCTGCACCGCGTGCCGGAGCGCCCGCATCCGTCCGCGCAACGGCAGGCCGTCGAGGAGCACCTGCCCGGTGCGGGGCCGCATCAGCCCCAGCATGAGGCGGACCAGCGTGGTCTTGCCCGCTCCCGACTCCCCCACCAGGGCCAGCCCGCGGCCCGCGGTGACCTCGAAGGAGACGTCGCTGAGCACGGCGGGACCACGCCGGTAGGCGAAGCCCAGGTCGCGTACGCCGAGAACAGGAGGAGGCGACGTCACGGCAGCATCCGCTCCAGCGCTCCGTGCAGCCGCCGGGCGGCCGACACGAGGTCCCGGGTGTGCGGGTGCGACGGCGCCCGCAGCACGTCCCCGACCTCGCCCTCCTCCACCGCCCTGCCCCGCTCCAGCACCAGGATCCGGCGGCTGACCCGGGCCACCACGGCCAGGTCGTGGCCGACGAACAGCAGCCCCATGCCGCGAGCCGCCACCAGCCGCTCCAGCAGCGCGAGCATCTCCGCCTGGACCGTGCCGTCCAGCGCGGCCGTGGGCTCGTCCGCGATCAGGAACGACGGTTCGCAGGCCAGCGCCATGGCCATCGCCGCCCGCTGGCGCTGGCCGCCGGAGATCTCGTGGGGATAGGACCGGGCGATGCGGTCCGGGTCGCTCAGCCGCACCTCCGTCAGCGCCTCCAGGACCGCGCGCCGCGCGGCGGCCCCGCGCAGACCCCGGTGGCGTCGCAGCGGCTCGGCGACCTGCGCGCCGACGCGCATCAGGGGGTCCAGGGCGGCGAGCGGGTCCTGGAAGACGACGGCGACGCGGCGGCCCCTGACCGTGTTCAGCACCCGCTCGGGCGCGCCGAGGATGGGCTCGCCGTCCAGGAGGACCCGGCCCGAGGCGGTCATGCCGGCCGGCAACAGGCCGACGATCGCGAGCACGGTCAGGGACTTGCCGGCGCCGGACTCCCCGATCAGCCCGAGCCGGTCCCCCCTGGCCAGGCGGAAGGACAGGTCGCGCAGCAGTTCGCGGCCGTCCGCCGTGCGCACCGTCAGGTTCCCGGCTTCGAGCAGGCTCACCAGCGCCCCCGCAGCAGCGGGTCGGCGACCTCGCGGACGCCGTCGGCCAGCAGGTTGACGCCGATCACCAGGAGGACGAGGAGCAGTCCCGGGGCGACGATGTCACCGGGCGCGACCAGGACCGTGGCCTGGGCCTCTCGCAGCATGTGTCCCCAGGAGGCGTTCGGCGGCGGCGGGCCGAGGCCCAGATAGGACAGGCCGGCCTCGGCCAGGACGGCCCGGCCGAGCTGGAGGGCGAGGTTCACGGCGAGCGCGGGCCAGATGTTGGGCAGCACGTGCCCGGCGACGATCCCCGGCCAGGACGTGCCGGAGGTGCGGGCCGCCGTCACGTAGTCCTGCGCCAGCACCCGCTTCACCTGCTGCCTGGCCGGCCTGGCCACCACGGCGGTCATCGCCAGCCCGATGGCGGTCACGGCGGACAGCAGCGATCCCCGCCTGGCCGCGATCACCAGCATGGCCAGCAGCAGCGTCGGGAAGGCGATCAGGAGGTCCAGCACCACCGCCATCATGTCGTCCAGCCACCGCACGGCGAAGCCGGCCGCGATCCCGGCCAGCAGGCCGAGCGCCCCGCCGAGGGCCACCGCCCCGGCCCCGATCGACAGCGCCACCCGGGCGCCGATCATGAGCTGGGTGAGCAGGTCCCGCCCCAGCCGATCGGTGCCCAGCCAGTGCTCCGGGCCCGGCGGCTCCAGCCTGCCGCCCGACGTGTCGGCCGGGTCGTACGGCGTCCACAGCGCCGAGACCATCGCGATCGCGACCACCCCGCCCAGCAGGACGCAGCCCGCGACCAGCGCCCGCGACCTCACGCGGACGTTCCCGTCGCGGTACGGCGCAGCCGCGGGTCGATGAGGCGCTGGGCCGTGTCGGCCACGAAGCCGATCGTGAGCACGGCGGCCGTGCTCAGCGTCAGGACACCCTGGATGACGGGATAGTCGTGCTGGGCGAACGCCCGCACCAGCATGCTGCCGAGTCCCGGCAGCGCGAAGACGTTCTCCACGACGACCGCCCCCAGGAACGTGCTGGCCAGTTCGATGGCGAGGATCGGCACCACGGGCGCGGCGGCGTTGCGCAGCCCGTGCCGCCAGAGCGCGGCACGGAGCGGGGCGCCGAGCGCCCTGGCGGTCCGTAGGTAGTCGCTGTCGAGCACGTCCAGCGCGGCGGAGTGGACGTAGCGGGTCAGCGAGGCCGACATGACCAGCGCGATGGTGGCCACGGGCAGCAGGAGCGAGGTGAGCGCGGCGGCCGGGGCCGCCCAGTCCTCGGCCGGGAAGCCGCCGGCCGGCAGCCACCGCAGCCGCAGCGCGAACACGGTGACGAGCAGCATGCCCACCCAGAAGACCGGCACGGCGAGACCCAGCTGACTCACCCCCGCCAGCAGTGTGCCGTACCAGGTGCCCCTGCGCAGCGCGACGAGGAATCCCGTGGGCACCGCGATCAGCACGGCCAGCAGGAAGGCCAGCACTGTGAGAGGCACGGTGACGTGCAGCCGCCCGGCTATCTCGGACGCCACGGGCAGGGAGCTGACCAGCGACCGGCCGAGGTCCAGCCGCGCCAGGTCCCGGAGCCACCCCCCGAACTGCTGGGCCGGCGGCAGGTCGGTGCCGAGCTCGTGCCGGGCGGCGGCGGCCTGTGCCGGGGTGGCGCCCATGTCGAGCAGCGCGTTCGCCGGGTCGCCGGGAAGCACCCGGAGCAGCACGAACAGCGCCACGCTGGAGACGGCCAGCGACAGTGCCAGCAGGATCGCCCTGCGGACGAGATAGGCGGCCATCGGTCAGCGCTTGTCGATCCCGTAGACGGGGAACTGCGCCTGGACCGCGTTGGCGGCGTATCCGGTCACGCGGGCGGACGCGACGACGATCTGCGGATTGAGGTAGAGCCAGTCGCTGGCGGCGTCCTCGACGATCTCGTGGTTGGCCCGCCGGAGCAGTTCGGTCTGCTCCCGCGTGGTCTTCGCGGACTCCGACCTCCTGATCAGGTCGGAGACCTCGGGGTTGTCGTAGCCCCAGTAGAAGCCGGGGTCGCCGTAGTAGCGGATGTCGCGGTCGTTGACATGCTCCTGGAGAGTCGCGGCGAAGTCGTGGTGCTGGAAGACGCGGGAGTACCACTCGTCCGCGCTGATGATGTTGATCGTCACCGTGATGCCGACCTTGGCCAGTTCCGACTTCACGAACTCGGCGATGGTCGGGTGCGGGTCGTACTGCGGGGTGTCGAGGGTCATCGGGAAGCCGCCGGGATAGCCCGCCTCGGCGAGCATCCGCTTCGCCGCCTCCACGTCGTAGGCGTTCTTCCCGCTCAGGTCCTCATACCAGGGATCGGCGGGCGGCACCATCGAGCCGATCACCATGCCGCGGTCGCCCCAGATCGACCGCAGCAGTTTCGCGTCGTCGATCGCTGCGCTGACGGCCCTGCGGACCAGCGGCTTGTCGAAGGGCGCGCGCCGGCAGTTGAAGGCGAGCAGGAGCTTGGTGGTGGACGTGCCCTCGGTGATCCGGAACGCCGAGGTGTCGGAGAACGGCGCCAGCGCGTCCGGGCTCTGCACGCTGGTGACCACGTCGACCGCGCCGGACAGCAGCGCGTTGTTGAGCGCCGCCGCCTCGGTGTAGTAGCGGAACGTCACCTGCCCGCATTTGGGCGACGCCCCCCAGTAGCCGCCGAATCGCTCCATGGTCAGCGTGGCGCCGCGCTTCCAGGACGCGAGGCGGTAGGGACCGGTGCCGTCCTCCGCGGTCTTCGGATCGGCCAGCGTGTGGTTGACGATCCACACCTGGCTGAGGTTGTAGATGAGCGAGATCGACCTGCTGGAGAGCCGGACCACGACGGTGTGGTCGTCCGGCGCGTCGACGCTCTTGATCATGTCGAGGGAGTTCTTGCGCGAGGACGTGGACGTCCCGGCGAGGATGCGCCGCAGGCTGTGCCGGACGTCGGCGGAGGTCATCGGGGTTCCGGAGTGGAAGCGGACGCCCTGACGCAGCGCGAAGGTGTAGGTGAGGCCGTCCGGGCTGACGGTGTATTCGGAGGCCAGCGACTTCTCGACGGCACCCGCCTCGGTGAGGCGGAAAAGCGCCTCGTAGACGTTGCCGGCCAGCGCCTCCGCCGCGCCCTGTCCCCCGCCGCCGGCGTTGTCCAGGTTCTGCGGTTCGTAGAGGGACCCGATGGACAGGGCACAGGAAGCGGACGCGCCGCCGCCGGGAGATGAAACGCAGGCCGCGACCGAGAGCATGACGACGGACATGGCGACGGTAAGGCGCCTTATCTGAAATTTCAACTTTCCCCCCATTGCATACCCCGGGTCATTCTTGCGCCTTGTCGCCCCGTCTGACCATAGGACAGCCTGCGAAAATCCCCGTGGAGTCAAGAGGCGCGCGTGGAGGAAAGTGTCAAGTGGTACAAGCCGCCGAACCACCCGGCGGGCCCTCGGTTAGCGTTTTCCGCAATTCGGCAGGTAAAGGTGGGCATTCACCTGGCCCGCCCGGCCCCGTCCGGGCGGCACAGTGTGGTACGGCGCGGTGTGGTGCGGCGCGGTGAACGGCGCCCGGTCACCCCCGCAGCGCGATGGCCTGGCCGGGCAGCGCCGGCGTGCGACCGGCGGCGACCTCACGGATCACTCGCATGACGTCGGCGGCGTGGTCGTTGATGAAGAAGTGCCCGCCCCGGTAGACGCCGAGGTCGAACCGGCCGGTGGTGTGCTCGCTCCAGACACGCGCCTCCTCGACCGTGACCTGGGCGTCCTCGTCCCCGATCAGCGCCACCACCGGGCAGTCGAGCCGGGGCCCCGGCCGGTAGCGATAGGTCTCCGCCGCCCGGTAGTCGTTGCGCAGCGCCGGGAGGATCATCTCCACCACCTGCGGGTCCTCGAAGAGCCGCGGGTCGGTGCCCGAAAGCCGGTCGAGGTCGCGGATGAAGTCGTCGTCGCTCAGCAGGTGCACCCGCTCGTCGCGGAAGGTCGAAGGCGCCCGGCGCCCCGACACCACCAGTGCGCGGGGGGCCGCTCCCTCCTGCGTCAGCCGCACGCCGACCTCGAAGGCCAGGGTCGCGCCCATGCTGTGGCCGTACAGGTAGACGGGCGGGCCGTCGCACCAGGGCTTCACCACGGGCGCCAGCACGTCGGCCAGCACGTGCAGGTCGTCGATCAGCGGCTCGGTTCGCCGGTCCTGCCGGCCGGGATACTGGATGGCCAGCACCTCGATGCCCGGCGAGAGCGTCCTGGACACCGGGAAGAAGTACGTCGAGGCCCCGCCCGCGTGCGGGAAGCAGATCAGGCGGGCGGCGGCGCGCGGCGCCGGGTGGAACCTCCGGACCCAGCCGTCGCTTCCGTTCAGTTCTGACATCTCACTCAGCTCCCCTTCGTCGTCGCACGCCGGGCGGCGTCTCCCCCGCCGCCAGGAGGACGGGCCGAGGGTATGCCGCGTCATTCATTGAAACCGTGCGGGAGCGGCGGCGCCACCGGAGATTCGCCCCTAAACACCGGCGCGCGTCCCCTTATCCGGAAAACAGCATGGGTACGGCGTCGCGGGGCACCCGCGATGCCGTACCCATTGAATTAGGTCTGGCTGAATTCAGGATTATGCGCGAATGACTCCTCTCCGGCGGTCAGGTGGGCAGGGCGGCCTCCAGCGGCCGGTTCCGCAGGGTCCGCAGCACCGCGACCAGGGTGCCGCCCAGGGTCAGGACCGCCGCCGCCCCTGCGATCAGCAGGAATATCAGCGGCGACCCCGCCGGCACGAACTTGCCCGTACGCCCGAGGGCGAACGTCACGAACGCGAGCGGCGCGATGACGGCGCCGAGGCCGATGCCGATCAGCGCCGTCAGGGCGCCCTCCACCGCCGTCATCCGCAGCACCTGCCTCCGGGTGGCGCCGATGAGCCGCTGCAGGCCGAACTCGCGCCTGCGGTGGCCGGTCGCCAGGAACAGCGTGTTGATCACGGAGATCGCGATGAAGCCCATCAGCAGCGCGAGGAAGAGGTAGTTGACCAGCTCCTCCGCGCCGAGGTGGTGCTCGAACGACCCGCGCAGGGTGTATCTGTCGACGATCTGCGCCCCGGGGAAGGCGGCGACGACGCCGCTCAGCGCGGCCGACAGCTGCGCGACCGACGTCCCGGGCTGGGGCGCGGCGAGGATGTACAGCGGCAGGCCGGTGGTGGTGTGCTTGGACAGCAGGTCGATCGGCAGAATGATCGACTCGAAGCTCACCTTCTCCGACATCAGCCCCACGATCTTGACGTTCACCCTGGAGTTGTCGCCGAGGCGCAGCGTGATCGTGTCGCCGACGCCCCTCTTCAGCTCCTTCGAGTAGACGTCGTTGATGACGACGGTGTCGCCCTTCAGCTCGGTGAGCGAGCCCGCGGTCATCGTGGCCGCGCCCACCTTCTCGGCGGCGTCGGCGGTGAAGCCCTTGAACTGCCAGCCGCCGAGGTCCGCGCCGGCCCGCGGGTCCGGCGGGTCGTCGACGAACCCGGCGCTCGCGGTGAACTCCGACGCCGCCGCGACCCCGGCCACCTCGCGGATCTTGGGCAGGGCCTCCGGGCCGAACCCGCCCGGCGGCGCCTTGATGATGACGTTGCCGGCCAGGCTCTCGGTGTAGATGTTGATCGACGCCGCCTCCGTCGTGATGACGTAGGTGGTGGCGGTGGCGACCGAGGTCATGAGCATGATCGGGGTGATGACCGCGGCCAGTTGCGGCACCCGCGCCCTGGCGTTCAGCGCGGCGAGGTAGCCCGACACCGAAGACATCCGCCGCAGCGGCGGGGTGAGCACGGCGACCAGGACCCGGGTGATGTCCCGGCCGAGGAGCATCACGCCGAGTGCGAACAGGATGGCCGCCCAGTTGGCCGGGCCCGCGATGAAGGGTCCGGTGACCAGGTTCAGCGCGACGAAGACCAGCCCGCCGCTGTAGGCGAAGAGCACCAGGCCGATGATCCGCCGGACCCAGCCGGTCCGCTTGACCGCCGTGTCGGTGCCGGCCATCGCGGCGGTGGGCCGGGCGCGCAGGGCCCGCTTCCCGGTGATCAGGCCGGCGCCGAGCGAGGTCGCCACGGCCAGCACGTACGCGATGACCGGGAGCACCCATCCGCGCTCGTAGGACAGTTCTTCGGGGGCCACGCCGATCCTGACCACCATCCGGTACAGGAACTCGCCGACGAACCATCCCGGCAGGACGGAGAGCGTGGTCGCCAGCAGCGACACCACCAGCGCCTCCGCGAGGATCATCCTGCGGGTCTGCCAGGGCGTGGCGCCGATCGCGCGCAGCACCGCGATCTCCCGCTCCCGGTTGCTGGCGACCAGCGAGAGCGTGGATGCGACCGCGAGCAGCCCGGCGACCAGCGACAGCGCGACGAAGATGCCGGCGATCAGGATCAGGTCGTGGACTTCGAGGGAGGCGGGGAACTCGGCGTTGCCGCGGTCGTTCCCGGTGAGGACCGCGATGCCGGGGCCGCCCACGGCCGCCGTGGCCTTCGCGCTGAGCGCGGCGGCGTCGGTGCCGGGCTGGGCGACGAGGGAGATCGTGTCGACCCGGGCGGGATCCCGCGCGAGCCGCTGGACGTCCGGGCCGGTGAAGAAGATGGAGCGCTCGGTCGTCGGCTGCGCCGGGGCGACGATGCCCGTGACGGTGAACTCGCCGACGGCGCCGTGCGCGCCGATCTTGATCTTGTCTCCGGCGGACACCCCGATCCGGCGCGCGGTGTCGGTGTCGAGCGCGACCTCCCCCGCACGCTGCGGAGCGGCGCCCGCGCCGATGGAGTAGGGGCTGAGCACCGCGGATCCCCAGTCACGCCCGTGGGCCTCCGTGTCGACGGGGCTGCCGTCGCGGAGCACGAAGGTGTCGAAGGCGACGTCGGGGATGGCCGCTTTCACGCCGGGGAGTGCGGCGAGCTTGGTCACCAGGTCGCGGTCGACCTGCACGCGTTCGTTGAGCGCGCCGACCGGGTTGTCGGCCAGGATGTAGCGCGGGTCGCCCGCGACCACCACGTCCGCCCCCGCGAGGCGCTGGGGCAGGACGGTCTGCCGCAGGCCGGTCTCCATCATCCCGCCCGCGGCGACCAGCATCATGCTGCAGAAGAACATCCCGATGAAGGTCGCGACATATCCCCCCCACCGATAGCGGAGGGTTCTCCGGGCAAGCTGGAACATCAGCGACCGCCCTCCGCGCGCGCGACCGACCGCTGCTTCGCCCACTCGCCCAGCCGGGTGAGCTGCTCGGCGACCGACTCGGCCGTGGGGTTGGCCATCTCGGTGACCACCGACCCGTCGACGAGGAACACCACGCGGTCGGCGTAGGACGCGGCGACGGGGTCGTGGGTGACCATCACCACGGTCTGGTCGTAGAGGCGCACCGACTCACGCAGCAGTTCGAGGATCTCGCGGGCGGTCTTGGAATCCAGCGAGCCCGTGGGCTCGTCGGCGAAGATCACGGCCGGGCTGGCCACGAGCGCCCTGGCGATGGCCACGCGCTGCTGCTGTCCGCCGGACAGCTCGCTCGGCCGGTGGCCGGCCCGGTCGCCCAGGCCCACCTGGGTCAGGACGTCCCTCGCCTTGGCCTTGTCGATCTTGCGTCCGGCCAGCCGCAGCGGCAGGACCACGTTCTGCTCGGCGGTCAGCGCGGGCATCAGGTTGAACGCCTGGAAGATGAATCCGACCTTGTCCCGCCGCAGCAGGGTCAGGGCGGTCTCGCTGAGACCGGTGATCTCCTGGCCGTCGAGCTTCACCGATCCCTCGGTGGGCTCGTCGAGCCCCGCCGCGCAGTGCAGCAGGGTCGTCTTGCCGGAACCCGACGGGCCCATCACCGCGGTGAGCGTGCGCCGTTCGAAGTTCACCGTAACGGATTCGAGCGCGACCACGCTGTTGTCGCCCGTGCCGTAGACCTTGCGAATTCCGGACAGCGACACCGCATGCGGCGTCGGGGATTGCCGACTGCTCATGTGAACTCCTCACATGCTCGTGTGTCGTGTGGGGATGCACTGGACGTCGCCGCGGGCCGAGATGGAACGCCGGGATCGAAGACGCCGAGAGGGAAGAGGGGTCCGGCTTTCCGGCGGTGCCGGTGAAAGCCGGACCCCTGTGCGCGGGCCGAACGGCGAGGGTGGGGTTCGGGTGGGGCTCGCCGGCCGCCGCGTCGTGCCGGTCAAATCGTGGTGGGGACCTCGGGAGTGACCGGCCCGGGGAGCACCTCCTCTCCTTCCTTCGTGTACGTGACGTGGCTCAGCCGGGTGACCAGCAGCACGGCCGACACGAGCGCGATCACGATGCCGAGGATCGCGGTGAGGCTGGTCGCCTTGGCGAACGCCTCACGGGCGACCGCGAGCAGCGCTCGCGCGGCGTCGGGCGCCAGCGACTGGGTCACGGCGACCGCGCCACCCATGGTCTGCCGGGCGGCGCGCACGGCCTCGGCCGGCACGCCGTCGATCCGGGTGCCCAGGTAGTTCCGGTAGATCGCGGCGCCGATGGTGCCGAAGATCGCCAGGCCGAGTGCGCCGCCGAACTCCTGCAGCGTCTTGGTGAGCGCGGAGACCGCGCCGACCTGCCGCGGCGGGGAGATCGCGACCGCCATGTCGGTCAGCAGGGCGAACAGCAGCGCGGTGCCGACGCCGATGCCCACGATGCCGCTCACGACCAGGAAGATGCCGCTGTCGGCGGTCACCTGGGTCATGATGCCGAAGCCGATCGCGGCGAGCAGGAACCCGGACGCCATCAGGTAGGCGGGCTTGACCTTGTCGACCATGCCCATGGCGACCGGCACGAGGCTGCCCGAGATCACCGGGGACGCCATCGACCACAGCGCGGCCGGCAGCGGCCGCAGGCCGATGACCTCCATCAGGAACTGCGTGGTGAACACCGAGAACCCGATGACCAGGAAGAACCCGGTGGCGCTGACCGTCAGCACCGGCAGGAAGCCGCGGGTCTTGAACAGCTTCGGGTCGATCATGGGGTGGGTCAGGTGACGCTGCCGCACCACGAAGATCACCGCGAGCACGAGGCCGCCGACGACCGCGCCGAGCGGGACCGCCTCCACGCCGTTGATCGCGAGCTCCTTGACACCCCAGATCACGCTGAGCACCGCCACCAGCGACAGCAGCGCGCTGAGCCAGTCGAACTGGCCGACCTGGTCGCGCGGCAGCCGGAAGGCGGGGACGAGGAACGGCATCGCGATCAGCAGGATCGCGATGATCGGAGCGTTGATCAGGAAGATCGAGCCCCACCAGAAGTTGTTCAGCAGCACGCCGCTCAGCACCGGGCCGAAGCCCGCGCCGGCCGAGATGGCCAGCGAGAACACCGTGATGGCGGTGCGGCGCTGCTTGTCGTCGGTGAAGATGACCGGCAGCAACGCGAGCGAGGACGGCATCAGCGCCGCTCCGCCCAGGCCCTGCACCGCGCGGCACACGATCAGCATCTCGGGGCTCGTGGCGAACGCCGAGCCGAGGGACGCGAGCCCGAAGATGGTGCAACCGATCATCAGGGTGCGCCGGCGGCCGAACAGGTCGCCGAGGTTACCCATGGTCAAGAGCATGCCGGCCAGCACGAACCCGTAGATGTCGATGATCCACAGCTGCTGCGTGCTGGTGGGCTTGAGGTCTGCCGCGATGGACGGGACGGCGAAGTAGAGCACCGTGATGTCGATGGCGACCAGCAGGGGCGGCACCGCGAGAGCGACGAGCGCCAGCCATTCCTTGCGTCCGGCGAGTTGTTTAGTAGTCATGATTTAATCATACGTCCGTATTAGACCCTTGTATAGACCGAGTTGCCGAGGCGCCCGAGCGCCTGTGATGCCGAGGAGCGAGCAGGCAGGCGGCACGACCGCGAGCCGCGTGAGGCGCACCGCCGGCGGGCGGCGACCTCGACGCCGAGAGCACCGGGTCCGGCGCCGCGATCGGCCGGTGGACCGGACGCCCAGGGCTCTCGGACAGGACGGCGGGAATCACGATCATGTCGTCGCTCCGTCTCGTCACCCGGGGGGTGACAGGGAGGTGAACACGGGTTCCGCACCGCAAGACAACCACGCCGTCACGACGATCTGAAGGCAAAAGGCACAGGTCAGGGGTGTAGTAGGGGTCCGGCGCCCGGCGCACCCCTACCGCGCGGCGAGGCCTGGCGACGATGACAGGGGTGCTTGCGGGACGCGACGGACATGCCCGGCACGACATCCTGTTCGGGAGATTCCTTGACGCACATACCACAGGAGGGCCGTATGGGCCGCGTGGAAGGCAAGGTCGTTGCGATCACCGGTGCGGCGCGTGGGCAGGGACGCAGCCACGCCGTCCGGCTGGCGGAGGAAGGCGCCGACATCATCGCGCTGGACGCCTGCACGGACATTGAGGTCGCCCAGTATCCGATGGCCACTGTCGAAGACCTGAAGGAGACCGTCCGCCTGGTCGAGCAGACCGGCCGCCGGATCTTCAGCCGGCAGGTGGACGTCCGCGACCGCGCCGAACTGCAGAACGCGATCGACGACGGTGTGGCGGAGCTGGGCAGGCTGGACGTCGTGATCCCCAACGCCGGGATCAGCGTCCTCGGGCCGGACCGGCCGCTGACCGCGTTCACCGACACCGTCGACATCAACCTGGTCGGCGTGATCAACACGATTCACGCCACGTTGCCGCACCTGAGCGAGACCGCGTCGGTCATCGTGGTCGGCTCCATGGTGGGCCTGATCCCCGACCGCGGGGACCCGGGCCCGATGGGCCCCGGCGGCCTCGGATACAGCCTGGCCAAGTCCACGCTGATCCAGTACGTGAACACGCTGGCGCTCCAGCTCGCGCCCTCGGGCCGGCGGGTCAACGCCATCCACCCGACCAACGTCGACACCGACATGATCCAGAACGAGTCCGTGTGGCGGCTGTTCCGGCCGGACCTGGAGCACCCGACCCGGGAGGAGGGCAACGCCTCCTTCGCCATGATCCACGGCATGCCCATCCCGTGCCTGGACCCGTCCGACGTCTCGCACGCGGTCGTCTACCTCGCGTCGGACGAGTCCCGCTACGTCACCGGCAACCAGTTCAAGATCGACGCCGGTGCCCTGCTCAAGAGGGGCGTGTGGTAAGTCATGCGCTTTGGGTTGTTCTACCACCACCAGGTGCCGAAGCCGTGGACCGAGGACAGCGAGGAGCGGGTGCTCAAGGAGTCCCTTGAGCAGATCGAGCTCGCGGACCGCCTCGGCTACGACTACGTGTGGGAGACCGAGCACCACTTCATGGAGGAGTACTCCCACTCGGCCGCCCCCGAGGTCTTCCTGGCCGCCGCCGCGGCCAGGACGAAGAACATCCGGCTCGCGCACGGGATCGTCTCGATTCCCCCGAACGTGAACCACCCCGTACGCGTGGCCGAGCGCCTGGCGACCCTCGACCTCATCTCCGGCGGCCGGGTCGACTTCGGCAGCGGCCAGGGCAGCACCCAGCTCGAGGTGGGCGCCTTCGACGTCGAGCGGGACAAGAAGCGCGAGCAGTGGCGGGAGGCGATCGACGTGATCACCCGCATGCTCACCGAGGTGCCGTTCACCGGCCACCAGGGCCAGTGGATCAACGTCCCGCCGCGCAACGTGGTGCCCAAGCCCAAGCAGAAGCCCCACCCGCCGCTGTGGGTCGCGTGCAGCTCGCCCGAGACGGTGGAGTACGCGGCGCGCAACGGCATGGGCGCCCTGTCGTTCGCGTTCGTCTCCCCCGAGGAGGCGAAGGAGCGCGTCGAGACCTACTACGACCTGATCGCCTCCGAGGAGTGCGTGCCGGCCGGCTACGCCGTCAACCCCAACTTCGCGCTGGTCATGCCGTTCATGTGCCACGAGGACGAGGAGACGGCGCTGGACCGCGGCGTGCACGGCGCCCACTTCTTCGCGTACTCGTTCCTGCACTACTGGATGCACGGCGCGCACCGGCCGGGCGCCACCGACATCGCCAAGGACTTCGCGGAGAACCGGGACGCCTTCGGCTTCAGCCGGCACCTGCCCCCGGAGACCCGGGCCGAGATGGACCCCGACCTGCTCGCCCGCATCGACAACCTCCGCAAGGCCATCGGCACGCCCGACCAGCTGCGCGAGCTGGTCCGGTCGTACGAGGCGGTCGGCGTCGACCAGATCATCTTCCAGGTGCAGATCGGCGCCAACAAGCACGAGCACATCTGCGAGTCGCTGGAGCTGTTCGCCCGGGAGGTCATGCCCGAGTTCGCCGAGCGCCGCGAGGAGCTCGACGCGGCCAAGGCCGCGCGTCTCGAGGTGCCGATCAAGGACGCGCTCTCGCGTCACCAGCCGGCCACCGTCGACGTCTCCCACGTGGTGATCAGCGCGGAGCAGGCGGAGATGCTGGAGAACACCGACGACGAGGACGACTGACCACGTCGCACGGCGAAGGCCCGGAAGGCGCTACCTTCCGGGCCTTTGTCGTTGCCGGCCGTCGAATGTGCCCGGGAGAACGAACCCGGGCGCTCAGACGTGCTCGGGTTCGGGCTCCCGGGTGCCGCCGTTCCACATCAGGCCGGCGGCGATCTGACGCAGCGCCGCGGTGAGGTCGTGCCCGGACGGCGCCCGGCCGGGGTCGATCAGCCACTGGACCATGACCCCGGTGACCAGAGCCTGGTAGAACGACCCGACGGCGCGGGCGGTCTCCTGGTCGGTGTCCTCGCTCACCGTGCCGAACAGCCGGCCGAGGCCCTCCCTGCCCTGCTCCAGCCCGTCGGCGAGCACCTGGCGCACGGTCGGAACATGCTCGATCTGCGCGAACACCTCGATGTTCGCCGCACACAGGGCCCGGTCGTTGGCGAACAACTCGACGAGGCGACTCCAGATCGACTCGAACCGCTCCAGCGCGCCGCCGGCCTGGCTCATGGCCGCGGCGAGCGCGCCCTCCAGCTCCTTGCCCCACTCCCCGAGGGCATCGATCAGCGCCTCGTTGAGCAGGTTCTCCTTCGACCCGAAGTGGTACCCGATCGAGGCGAGGTTCGTATTGGAGACCGCCACGATGTCACGGGTCGTGGTACGGGCGTACCCCTTCTCGCGCAGGCAGCGCTTGGCGCCCTCCAGCAGGTCCTCGCGGTGTCCCATAATCGAAATCCTTACGCCGTCTAATACAGTTGTCTTAATCATACGTAAAAATCCGCGGCCGCCAAAGGGCGCCCGCTCGATGAGCGGGCGCCCGGCAGGTCCATGACCATGGGTTACAGCGTCTCAAGCTCGTTGTCGAGGATCGCGAACAGTTCGTCGGCGGTGGCCGAGCCGAGATCGACCTCCGGCGCCGGGAGCTTGGCGGCGAAGAGGTCCACCAGGTGGCGGGCGACCGCCGCGGCCGTCGGGTAGTCGAAGATCAGCGTGGGGGGCAGCCGGTGCCCGGTCGCCGTGTTGAGCCGGTTCCGCAGCTCCAGCGCGCTCAGCGAGTCGAAGCCGAGGTCGAGGAAGCCGCGGTCCGGGCCGATCGCCGTGTTCCTGTCGTGGCCGAGCACGGCCGCGGCGTGGGTGCGCACCAGGTCGAGCACCACCCGCTCGCGGTCGGCCGGGGCCAGCTCGGCCAGGCTCGCGGCGAGGTCCGAGGCGGCCGGTCGGCCGTCCGCCTCGGCGGCCACCCGCCGGATCCTCCGGCTGCGCAGGCCGCGCAGCAGCGCGGGCACCTCGTCGGTGCGGGCGTCGAGCGCGGTCTGGTCCACCCGCAACGGCACCAGCGCCGGGGTGCCGGCGCCCAGCGCGGCGTCGAACAGCGCCAGCCCGTCGGAGGGTGACAGCGGCGGCAGTCCCTGCCGCCGCATCCGCTGCCGATCGGCCTCGCCGAGCCCCGTGCTCAGGCCGGTGTCGACGTCCCACAGCCCGAACGCCATGGACGTCGCGGGCAGGCCCGCCGCCGTACGGTGGACGGCCAGCGCGTCGAGGAAGACGTTCGCGGCGGCGTAGCCGGCCTGTCCGGCGGCGAGCACCTGGCCGCCGGCCGAGGAGACGAGGACGAACGCCGACAGGTCCAGCCCGGCGGTCAGCTCGTGCAGATGCCACGCCCCGTCGGCCTTGGCCCGCAGCGACAGGTCGACGTCGGCTGGTGTGATCGTGTTGATCAGGGCGTTCTCCGCGACGCCCGCCGCGTGCACGACGCCGGTCAGCGGGCGCTCGTGCGGGACCTCGGCGAGCAGCGCCGCGACGGCGTCCCGGTCCGACACGTCGCAGGCGGCCACGGACACCTCCGCGCCGAGCGCGCGCAGCTCCTCTGCCAGTTCCGCCGCGCCGGGCGCGGCGGGGCCGCGCCGGCCGGCGAGCAGCAGGCTCCGCACGCCGTGCTCGGCGACCAGGTGCCGGGCGATCACGGCGCCGAGCCCGCCCGTGCCGCCGGTGATCAGCACCGTCCCCGTGGCCGGCCACGGGGTCCTGTCCTCGGCCGCGAGAGCGTCGGCGGTCACGGGTGCGGGCACGCGGGCGAGCCTGGGCACCAGGATCTCCCCGCCCCGCACCGCGACCTCCGGCTCGCCGGACGCCGCGGCGGCGGCGATCACCCGCTCGCCGGCCTCCGCGTCGACGTCGACCACGGCGAACCGGCCGTGGTTCTCCGCCGCCGCGGCCCGCGCCAGGCCCCACACGGGCGCCTGGCCGACGTCGATCGCCTCGTCGTGGACGCGGACGCCGTTCCGGGTCAGCAGGACCAGCCGGGAGTCGGCGTACCGCCGGTCGGCCAGCCACGCCTGGACCGCGCCGAGCGCCCGCCCGCAGGCGGCCCGTACGGCGGCGGGCACGTCCGCGGTGTCGCCGCCGTCGCCACCGTCGCCGAAGCACCGGAAGGCCACCACCTCGGGCACGCTCGCCCCCAGCTCGGACAGGTCGTCCACGACGGGGATCGCGTCCGCGCCCGGCGGCGGGACTTCCGGCCTCGTCCACTCCACCCGCAGCAGCTCCGCGCCGGTCGGCGTGCGCAGCGCGCCGGCGTCCACGGCGCGGGAGACCAGCGCGTCCACCGACAGCACCGGCCGCCCGGACCAGTCGGCCACCAGGACCCCGGTGACCTCCTCACGGCCCTGGCGGCGGATCCGCACCCGCAGCGCGGAGGCTCCCGTCGCGTGCAGCGACACCCCCGTCCACGCGTACGGCAGGAGGGTCTGCCCCGCGCTGTCCTCGTCCAGCAGGTCGGCGTGCATCGCGGCGTCGAGCAGCGCCGGGTGGATGCCGAACCGGCCCGGTTCCACGTGCTCGGGCAGCACCACCTCGGCGAACCAGTCGTCGCCGTCCCGCCAGGCGGCCCGCAGTCCCTGGAACGCCGGGCCGTAGTCGTACCCCCGCTCGGCGAGACGCTCGTACGCGCGGTCCAGGTCCACCGGAGCCGCGCCGGGCGGCGGCCACTCTGCGAGCTCCGGCTCGGGCGCCGGCGCGACCGCCGCCGAGAGCACGCCCTGCGCGTGCCGGGTCCAGGGGGCGTCGAGCGGCCCGCCCGCGGTCCTGGAGTAGACGGTCACCGTCCGGCGGCCGGTGTCGTCCGCCACGCCGAGACTCACCTGCACCTCGACCGGCGCGTCGCCGAGCACCAGCGGCGCGTGCAGGGTGAACTCGTCCAGGGTGGGGCAGCCGACGTGGTCGCCCGCGGCGATCGCGAGCTCGACGAGGCCGGTCCCGGGGAACAGCACGGTGCCGGAGATGGCGTGGTCGGGCACCCACGGCTGGGCCTGCGCGGACAGCCGCCCGGTCAGCAGCAGCCCACCGGTGTCCGGCACGGCGACCACCGCGGTGAGCAGCGGATGGTCGACGGCCCGCTGCCCGAGGCCCGTCGCGTTCGCGGTCGTCCCGCACTCCTCCTCGGACCAGTAGCGGCGGCGGGCGAAGGCGGTGGTCGGCAGGTCCGCCACGCGCGCGCCGCGGCCCTCGAACAACGCGGGCCAGGAGACGGGCACGCCGCCGGTGTGCAGACGGCCGAGGGCGGTGAGCAGTGCCCGGGTCTCGGGCACGGTGCGGGCGAGCAGGGCGACGGTCTCGGCCCGGCCGGGTTCGAGCATCTCCCCCGCCAGGCCGGCGAGCGCGCCGTCCGGGCCGATCTCGACGAACCGGTCGGCTCCGGCGCCGGCCAGGAAGCGGACGGCGTCGGCGAAGCGGACCGCGTCCCGCGCGTGCCGCACCCAATAGTCCGCCGACCAGGTGCCGGCGGGCGCCGGTTCGCCGGTCACCGTGGACACGACGGGGACGCGCGGCTCGCCGTACGCGATCTCGGCCGCGACCGCCGCGTACTCGGCGAGCATCGGCTCCATCAGCGGCGAGTGGAACGCGTGCGACACGCGGAGCCTGCTGGTCTTGCGGCCGAGGGCGGCGAAGTGGGCGGCGATCGCCTCCGCCTCTTCCGCGTCGCCGGAGACGACGACGGAGCCCGGGCCGTTGACGGCGGCGACGCCGACCCGGCCGGTGAGCAGGGGCAGCACCTCCTCCTCGGCCGCCGCGACGGCGATCATCGCGCCGCCCGGGGGCAGCGCCTGCATGAGCGTCCCGCGCGCCGCGACGAGCCGCGCCGCGTCGGACAGGGACAGCACACCGGCGACGTGGGCCGCGGCCAGTTCGCCGATCGAGTGGCCGGCGAGGTAGTCGGGCGTCACGCCGAACGACTCCAGCAGCCGGTAGAGCGCGACCTCCAGCGCGAACAGCGCCGGCTGGGCGGACCCGGTCCGGGCCAGCGCCTCCGCGTCGCCGCCCCAGACGACCTCCCGCAGCGGGCGGGCCAGCCAGCCCTCCAGCGCGGCGACCGCCTCGTCGAACGCCGACGCGAAGACCCCGAACGTGCCGTGCAGCTCCCGGCCCATGCCGAGACGCTGCGTCCCCTGCCCGGCGAACAGGAAGGCGGTGCGGTGCGCGGCGGCCTCGCCGCGCCACAGGTTCGGCCGGGCGCCGCCGTCGGCGAGCGCGGACAGCCCGGCCACCGCCTCGTCCCGGTCCGCGGCGATCACGACGGCGCGGTGTTCGTGGACGGCCCGGCCGGTGGCCAGGGTGGCGGCGATGTCGAGCAGGTCCGGCGCCGACACGGCGGCCGGCTCGGCGACCAGGCGGGTCCGCAGCGAGCCGGCCTGCGCGCGCAGGCTCTCCTCCGTACGGGCGGACACGAGCAGGGGGACGACCGGCAGGGGCAGGCGGGCGGGCGCGGGCGGCTCCTCCGGGGCCTCGCCGATGATGACGTGCGCGTTGGTCCCGCTCATCCCGAACGACGACACCCCCGCGTAGCGCGGCCGCTCGCCGGCCGGCCACTGCCGCACCTCCCGCAGCGGCTCCGCCCGGCCGGCCGACCAGTCCACGTGCGGGGTCGGCTCGTCGAGGTGGAGGATCTTCGGGAGCACCCCGTTGCGCAGCGCCTGCACCATCTTGATGACCCCGGCGACGCCCGCCGCGGCCTGGGTGTGACCGAGGTTCGACTTGATCGAGCCGATCAGCAGGGGTGAGCCGTCCTCGGGCCGCTGCCTTCCGTAGGTGGCGAGCAGGGCCTGCGCCTCGATCGGGTCGCCGAGGGTGGTGCCGGTGCCGTGGGCCTCGACCACGTCCACGTCGGCCGGGGAGAGCCCGGCGTTGCGCAGCGCCTGGCGGATCACCCGCTGCTGGGACGGCCCGTTCGGCGTGGTCATCCCGCTGGACGCGCCGTCGGAGTTGATCGCCGACCCGCGCAGCACGGCGAGCACCGGATGCCCGTTGCGGCGCGCGTTCGAGAGGGTCTCCAGCAGCACGACGCCGGCGCCCTCGGAGCAGCCCGTGCCGTCCGCGTCGGCGGAGAACGACTTGCACCGGCCGTCCCTGGCCAGGCCGCGCTGGGTGTTGAAGAAGACGAACATGTCCGGGTTGGCCATCACGGTCACGCCGCCGGCGAGCGCGAGCGAGCACTCCCCCGTACGCAGCGCCTGGGCGGCCAGGTGGACGGCGACCAGCGACGACGAGCAGGCGGTGTCGATCGTGACCGCCGGGCCCTGCAGGCCGAGGGTGAACGCCACCCGGCCGGTGACGTCGCTGCCGCCGCTGGTGCCGAACCCGTAGTCGTGGTACATCACGCCGCCGAACACGCCGGTGGTGCTGCCGTTCAGCGAGGCCGGGTCGATGCCGGCCCGTTCGAAGGCCTCCCAGCTCACCTCCAGCAGGAGCCGTTGCTGCGGGTCCAGCGTCAGCGCCTCGCGCGGCGAGATGCCGAAGAAGTCGGCGTCGAAGTCCGCCGCGTCGTAGAGGAACCCGCCCTCCCGGGCGATGCTGTGGCCGGGTTTGCCGGGCTCCGGGTCGTACAGGCCCTCCAGGTCCCAGCCCCGGTCGGCCGGGAAGGCGGACACCCCGTCCCTGCCGTCCACGGCGAGCTGGAACAGCTCCTCGGGCGTGGTGACCCCGCCCGGATACCGGCACGCCATACCGATGATCGCGATCGGCTCGGTCGCCGCCGCCGCGAGTTCCGCGTTGCGCTGCCGCAACGCCTCGTTGTCCAGCAGAGATTTCCGCAGCGCCGCGACAATCTCCTCAACCGGGACGTCCATGTACCCCTCCTGCTCAGTTCGACCCGGACAACGCCGCGCGCACAAGGTCGCTGACCGTCATGTCGTTGATTTCCTGCATCGTCGGCAGGCTCGGCTCCGCCTGCCCCTCCTCCGGAGACGCCTCGTCGGGCAGGCCGGGCAGCAACTCCTCCCGCAGGTAGCCGGACAGCTCCCGCGGGTTCGGATAGTCGAACATCAGCGTCGCCGGCAGCCGCAGCCCGGTGGCCGCCGACAGCCGGTTGCGCAGTTCGATCGCGGCCAGCGAGTCCAGGCCCAGCTCGGTGAAGCCCCTGGCGACGTCGATCGCGTCCGGGTCGGCGTGCCGCACGGCCGCCACCTCCGCCCGCACCAGGTCGAGCAGGATCCGGTCCCGGTCGGCCGGTCCGGCGTCCGCCAGCCGCTCGGCGAGGGTCCGCTCCGCCGGCCGCGCCGCCTCGGACCGCGCCTTCGCGGGGACGAAACCGGCCAGCATGGGCGGGACGGACTCCGCGGCGGCGAGCGCGGCCCGGTCGAGCCGGAGCGGCACCAGCACCGCGTCCGGCCGGGTCAGCGCGGCGTCGATCAGCGCCAGCCCGTCCTCGGTGGACAGGGCGGGCATGCCGAGCGCGGCCATCCGGCGCTCCTCCGACTCCCCGTCGACGGCCTCGCCGCCGAGCCCGGTCCGCGTCGCCCAGAGCGGGAAGGCCAGCGACGTCGCCGGCCGCCCGGAGGCCGCCCGATGGGCGGCGAGGGCGTCGAGGAAGCGGTTGGCCGCGGCGTAGTTGCCCTGCCCGGCGCCGATCAGCAGTCCGGCGAACGAGGAGAACAGCACGAAGGCGGTCAGATCGGCGTCGGCGGTGAGCTCGTGCAGGTGCCAGGCGCCGTCGACCTTGGGCCGCAGCACCGCCTCGACCTGCGCGGGCGTCAGCGACCCGATCAGCGCGTTGTCCATCACGCCGGCCGCGTGGACCACCGCGCGCAGCGGCCGGTCCGGCGGGATCGCGGCGAGCACGCCGGCCAGCGCGGCCCGGTCGGCCACGTCGCACGCCGCGATCGTCACCTCCGCGCCGAGGCCGGTCAGCTCGCGCTCCAGGCGCCGCGCCTCCTCGGTGTCCCGGCCGCGGCGGCTGGTCAGCAGCAGGTGCCGCACGCCGTGCGCGGTGACGAGGTGCCGGGCGAGGTGCGCGCCGAGGCCGCCGGCGCCGCCGGTGACGAGCACGGTGCCGTCCGGGTCCCACGGCGGCGTCTCGCGGTCCGCGGTCGCCGGGGCCAGGCGGGGAACGCGGGCGACGCCCTGCCTCAGCATGATCTCCGCCTCCCCGGACCGGATCGCGGGCAGCAGCACGGCCGTCGACGCCGGGGTACCGTCGGTGTCGACGAGCACGAACCGGCCCGGGTTCTCCTGCTGGGCCGCGCGGACCAGGCCCCAGACCGGCGCGTGGGCCAGCCCGTCGGTCCCGTCCGCGTCGCCGACGGCGTGCCTGGTGAGGATCACCAGCCGGGAGGCGGCGAGGCGCTCGTCCGCCAGCCAGGAGCGCAGCACGTCCAGCACCTCGTGGACGGCCGCCCGCGTCCGCACGGGGACCTCGGCGGGCTCGGCGAGGCACTGGTGGATCACCAGGTCGGGCACGGGGGCTCCGGCGTCGATCGCCGACACCAGGGCGGCGAGGCCGTCGTGCGCGCCAGCGGCACGCCGCGCGAGACCGAAGTGGTCGGCCCCGGCCAGCACCGGTGCGGTCCCGGCCGTCGCCCCCTCCAGCGGCAGATCGCGCCATTCGAGCCGCAGGACCGACCCGCCCCGGGGGTCGCCGCCGGCCGTCCCGGTCACCTCCCGCGCGGCGAGCCGCCGCACCGTGGCGACCGTACGGCCCCTGTCGTCGGCCAGCGTCATGGTGGACAGTTCGTCGCCGCGCAGCCTGCGGATGTGCACCCGCAGCGCGGCGGCGCCACCCGTGTGCAGGGTCGTGCCGGTCCAGGCGAACGGGATGACCGTGCGGCCTTCCCGCAGGCCCTGCTCGTCCAGCAGGTCGGCGTGGAAGGTCGCGTCGAGCAGCGCCGGGTGCAGGCCGAACCTCCGCGCGTCGGCCGCGGCCCGCTCGGGCAGGGCGACCTCGGCGTAGACGTCGTCGCCGTCGCGCCAGGCCGCGCGCAGCCCCTGGAACGCCGGGCCGTACTCGTATCCGCGGGCGGCCAGCAGGTCGTAGCCGCCGGTGATCGCCGTCTCGGCGGCGCCGGGCGGCGGCCACTGGGTGAGATCGGCGGCGGCCTCGGCGAGGGCGGGATCGTCCTCGGCGGTGAGCGTGCCGGTCGCGTGCCGCGTCCACCCGCCGCCGTCCTCCGGCCGGGTGTGGATGTGGATCACCCGCGCCCCGGCGGAGTCCGGCGGTTCCACGGTGACCTGCAGCGCCAGTGCGCCGCGGCCGGGCACGACGAGCGGCGCCTCCATGATCAGCTCGGCGACCGTGCCGCAGCCCACCTCCTGACCGGCGCGCAGGGCGAGCTCGACCAGGCCGCTGCCGGGCAGCAGGATCCGGCCCCGCACCCGGTGGTCGGCCAGCCAGGGCTGGGTGGCCGTGGACAGCCGCCCGGTCAGCACCACCCGGTCGTCGGGCATGGCCACGACGGCCGACAGCAGCGGATGCGTGGACGCCTGCTGGCCGAGCCCGGTCGCGTCGGCGGCGACCTGCGGCGCGTCGAGCCAGAACCGGCTGTTCTCGAAGGGATAGGTCGGCAGGTCCACCGGCCGTGCGCCGGTTCCGGCGAAGAACGCCCGCCAGTCGACGGGGACGCCGCCGGAGTGCAGGCTGGCGAGCGCGGTCAGGACGGCGGCCGGCTCGGGCCGGTCGCGCCGGGCGGTGGCCGTGAACAGCGCGGTGTCCGGCGCGCTCCGCTGGGCCAGGGCGGTGAGCACGCCGTCCGGGCCGAGTTCGGTGAAGCGGGTGACGCCCGCCGCCGCCAGGGCCGAGACGGCCGCGGCGAAGCGGACCGGGCGCCGGACCTGGTCGACCCAGTAGTCCGCGGTGCACAGCTCCGCGCCGACGACCTCGCCGGTGACCGTCGAGACGACCGGAATCGCCGGGGCCGTGTACGTGAGCGACGCGGCGACCGCGCGCAGGCCGTCCAGCATCGGCTCCATGAGCGGCGAGTGGAAGGCGTGCGAGACCCGCAGCCGGGTGGTCTTGCGTCCCGCCGCCGCCAGCTCGGCCGCGATGGCGAGCACCTCGGCCTCGTCGCCGGAGAGCACGACCGAGTCGGGCGCGTTGACCGCGGCGATGCCGGCCCGGCCGGTCAGCAGTGGTGTCACCTCGTCCTCGGTGGCCGCGACCGCGACCATCGCGCCACCGGGCGGCAGTGCCTGCATCAGCGCGCCGCGGGCCGCCACCAGCGCGGCGGCGTCGGGAAGGGAGAGCACCCCGGCGACGTGGGCCGCGGCGAGCTCGCCGATCGAGTGCCCGGCGAGGTAGTCGGGCCGCACCCCCCAGGATTCGAGCAGCCGGTAGAGCGCCACCTCCAGCGCGAACAGGCCGCTCTGGGCGTACACCGTCTGGTTCACCAGATCGCCGTCCTCGCCCCACAGCACCTCGCGCAGCGGCCGGTCACCGTGGTGATCGGGCTGCCGGTCCAGGTGCCGGTCGAGGTGACGGTCCAGTTCGGCGAGCACGGCGTCGAACGCCTCGGCGAAGACCGGGAACGCCTCGTACAGCTCGCGGCCCATGCCGGGACGCTGGCTGCCCTGCCCGGTGAACAGGAACGCGGTCTGCCCGCCGGTGCCGGTCACTCCGGTGACGAGATCGGCCACGCCGGGGTCGACGGTGTCCGCGGCGGCAAGCGCGGCCAGGCCGCGCTCCGCCGCGGCGCGCCCGTCGGCGAGCACCACCGCGCGGTGGGCGTGCGCGGCCCGGCCGGTGGCCAGTGAGTAGCCGACGTCGCGAAGGTCCAGCTCCGGCTGGAGCTCCAGATGATTCAGGAGCTGGCCCGCCTGGGCGCGCAGCGCCCGCGGGGTCCGGCCGGAGACCACCAGAGGCACGATCGGCAGGCCGGCGGGACCGGACGACGGCGTCTCCTCAGCCGAGGACTCCTCGGCCGGCGCCTGCTCCAGGATCAGGTGCGCGTTGGTGCCACTGAGCCCGAACGACGACACCGCCGCCCGGCGCGGCCTGCCCTCCTCGGGCCAGGCCACCGGCTCGGTGAGCAGCCGCACCTGACCGGAGTCCCAGTCCACCTGCGGCGACGGCTGGTCCACGTGCAGGGTGCGCGGCGCCGTCCCCGCCCGCATCGCCATCACCATCTTGATCACACCGGCCACGCCGGCCGCCGCCTGGGTGTGCCCGATGTTCGACTTCACCGACCCCAGCCACAACGGCCGCTCCCGGCCCTGCCCGTACGTCGCGATGATCGCCTGAGCCTCGATCGGGTCACCCAGCGTCGTCCCCGTGCCGTGGCCCTCGACCACGTCCACGTCAGCCGGGGAAAGACCGGCCGCCGCCAGCGCCTGCCCGATCACCCGCTGCTGCGACGGACCGTTCGGCGCCGTCAACCCATTCGACGCACCATCCTGGTTCACCGCAGAACCACGGATCACCCCCAGCACCCGATGCCCACGCCGCCGCGCATCCGACAACCGCTCAAGCACCAGCAGACCGGCGCCCTCGCCCCACGCGGTGCCGTCGGCCCCTCCGGCGTACGACTTGCACCGGCCGTCGGCGGCCAGCCCCCGCTGGCGGCTGAAGTCGACGAACACCTCCGGCGTCGGCATGACCGTGACACCTCCGGCCAGCGCCAGGTCGATCTCGCCGCGTTGCAGCGCCTGGTGGGCCATGTGCACCGCCACCAGCGACGACGAGCACGCGGTGTCCACGGTGATGGCCGGGCCCTCCAGGCCGAAGGCGTACGCGACGCGCCCGGAGGCGACGCTGGCGGCGCTGCCGTTGCCGAGGTAGCCGGCCAGCTCCTCGGGGACCTCGCGCAGCCTGCTGGCGTACTCGTGGTACATCACCCCGGCGTAGACGCCGGTGCGGCTGCCGCGCGCGGCCCTCGGGTCGATGCCCGCCCGCTCGAACGCCTCCCAGGCCGTCTGCAGCAGCAGCCGCTGCTGCGGGTCCATGGCCAGCGCCTCGCGCGGCATGATGCCGAAGAACTCGGGGTCGAACTCGGCGGCGTCGTACAGGAACCCGCCCCGGCGGGTGTAGGTCTTGCCGGGCACACCCGGTTCCGGGTCGTAGACGCCGTCGTCCCAGCCGCGGTCGGCGGGGAACTCGCCGATCGCGTCGACGCCGTCGGCGACCAGCCGCCACAGGTCCTCGGGCGACCGTACGCCGCCGGGGTAGCGGCAGGCCATGCCGACGATCGCGATCGGCTCGTCCGCGACCGGCTCCGCGGCGCGGGTGGCCGGGACGTCCGCGGTGGCTCCACCGGCCCGGTCCGCCACGCCGTCGCCCATCAGGGCGGCCAGGCGGTCGGCGAGGTGCGCGGCGACCGCGCGCGCGGTGGGGTGGTCGAAGACCAGCGTCGCGGGCAGCGTGAGCCCGCTCGACGCGCCCAGCCGGTTGCGGAACTCCATCGCGGCCAGCGAGTCGAAGCCGAGGTCGGTGAACGGGCGGTCCGGGTCGATCTCGCCGGACCCGGCGTGGCCGAGCACCGCCGCCACGTCCACGCGTACGAGGTCGAGCAGGATCCGGTCGCGGTCGGCTGCCGGTCGGCCGGCCAGGCGCTCGGCGAGGGCGTTGCCGGCCGCCGGCTTCGTGACCGCCTGCGCCTTGGCGCGGGCGGCGAAGGCGCGCAGCGGCGCGGGCAGTTCGTCGGTACGGGCGCGCAGGGCGGCCCGGTCCAGCTTGATCGGCAGTTGCACCGGGTCCGTGCCGCGCAGCGCGACGTCCAGCAGCGCGAGGCTCTCGTCTGCCGACAGCGGCGTGATGCCCTGCCGTTCGATGCGGGCGACGTCGCTCTCGCTGAGCCCCTCCGCCATTCCGGCGCCGGTCCACAGGTGCCACGGCAACGAGAGGGCGGGCAGGCCGTGGGCGTGCCGGTGGGCCGCCAGGCCGTCGAGGAAGGCGTTGGCCGCGGCGTAGTTGCCCTGGCCCGCGCCCGCCAGCGTGCTCGCGGTGCTGGAGAACAGGACGAAGGCGCTGAGGTTCCGGTCGCGGGTCAGTTCGTGCAGGTGCCAGGCGGCGTCGGCCTTGGGCGCGAAGACGGTGTCCAGACGGTCCGGGGTCAGCGACTCGATCAGCCCGTCGTCCAGCACCCCGGCCGCGTGGACCACCGCCGTCAGATCCGGCACCTCCTCCAGCAGCCGCGCCACCGCCTCCCGGTCGGCCACGTCACAGGCCACGACCCGCACCTGGGCGCCCAACTCGGTCAGCTCCGCCGCCAGCAGATCGGCCCCGGGCGTGTCCGGGCCGCGACGCCCGGCCAGCACCAGCGACCGCACCCCGTGCGCCGTCACCAGATGCCGCGCCACCCGCGCCCCGACCCCACCGACACCGCCGGTCACCAGCACCGCCCCAGCACCGAAACCCACCGGCACCGAGCCAGAAGCCGCCTGCTCGGAACCGGAAGCCACCTGCTCGGCATCGGAGGTCGCCGGCTGGGAGCCTGAAACCACCCGAGCGGAGCCGGGGGTCGCCGGCTGGTTGTCGGGGGTCACCACGGCCAGGCGCGGGACCCGCACCTGGCCCGCCCGGATCAGCAGTTCGGGCTCACCGGCGGCAACCGCCGCGGCCAGCACCGCCTCCGACTCCGCGCTGCCGTCGATGTCGGCCAGCACGAACCGGCCCGGGTTCTCCTGCTGGGCCGCGCGGACCAGGCCCCACACCGGCGCCGCCGACACGTCCACGTCCTCACCCGGCAGCCCCACCGCACCCCGCGTGACCACCACCAACGGCCCACCAGGCTCCGGAACGGCCACCTGCTCCTGCACCCGCTCCAGCACCCCGGCCACCACCGACCGCATCCCCGAAAGCGTCTCCGGGGCACCGGTGACGTCCAGGCGGGTGAACTCCGGCTTACCCGCGGCCGGCTGGGCCGGGGCAGTGGCCGGGGCGGGGACCCAGTCGACCCGGTAGACCCGCTCCCCCACCGACTGCGCCGACATCGCCCGGCACACATACGACTCCACCGACGCCACCGGAGCACCGGAAGCGTCGGCGATCTGCAACGCCACCGCGTCCCCCGCCACGTCCGCCACCGGAGCGATCCGCACCCGCACCAGCGACGCCCCCGCCGCGAACACACTCACCCCGCCGAACGCGAACGGCAACCGCACCG
>NZ_JABBWW010000032.1:0-66139 GCF_014161385.1 Microbispora sp. H10670
GCGCCTCCACAGCGCCTGCAACGACCTCCCACCAGCCGAATTCGAGACCCACTACCAAACACAAACCGACCCGGCTATCCTCACCCCAGCCAGCTAACCCGGCCTCCACGAAACTCGGCGCGGTTCAGGGTCCCCGGGTTTGGAATCATTCGCCGTGGTCGGCGATGCTGGTTCCGTGCCAACTATGACTACTCCGCTCGCGGAGGTCGCCTCCTCAAATTCGACGCTGCGGGCGTTCCTGCACGGCCTTCCCGGGGTCGACCGGGTCGGCGCGGACGCCCGCGCCGCGATGCTGGGCACGCGATCCATCAAGACGACCGCCAAGAAACAGGCCGTCGACATGGCCATCGGAATGGTCGACCTGACGACCCTGGAAGGCGCCGACACCCCCGGCAAGGTCAGGGCGATGTGCGCCAAGGCCGTCCGGCCCGACCCCGCCGACGCCTCCGTGCCGCCGGTCGCCGCGGTCTGCGTCTATCCCGACCTGGTCGCGACCGCCGTGACCGCCCTCGCGGGTTCGGGGGTGAAGGTGGCGTCGGTCGCCACGTCGTTCCCCAGCGGACGGTCCTCCCTGGAGGTCAAGGTCACCGAGACCTCCCTCGCGGTGGCCGCGGGCGCGTCCGAGATCGACATGGTCATCGACCGCGGCGCGTTCCTCGCCGGCGACTACCTCAAGGTGTACGAGGAGATCGTCGCGACGAAGGAGGCATGTGCCGACAGTCATCTGAAGGTGATCCTGGAGACCGGGGAGCTCGCGACGTACGACAACGTGCGGCGGGCCTCCTGGCTGGCGATGATCGCCGGAGCGGACTTCGTCAAGACCTCGACCGGCAAGGTGTCGCCGGCCGCGACCCTCCCGGTGACGCTCGTGATGCTGGAGGCCGTGCGCGACTTCCGCGCCGCGACCGGCCGTCAGGTGGGCGTGAAGCCCGCGGGCGGCATCCGCACCACCAAGGACGCGATCAAGTATCTGGTGCTCGTGAACGAGACCGCGGGGCCCGACTGGCTGCACCCCGACTGGTTCCGCCTGGGCGCCTCCTCGCTGCTGAACGACCTGCTCATGCAGCGGCAGAAGATGGCCACCGGCCGGTACGCGGGTCCCGACTACTTCACGCTCGACTGAGGGCTGAGTCATGTTCGAATACGCACCCGCGCCCGAGTCGCGGGACATCGTCGACATCCGGCCGTCGTACGGCCTTTTCATCAACGGCGAGTGGGTCGAGCCGCAGGGCGAGGAGCGGCACAAGACCGTCAACCCGGCCACCGAGGAGGTGCTCGCGGAGGTCGCGTGGGCGGGGGAGGCCGACGTCGACCGCGCCGTGGGGGCCGCCGCCAAGGCCTTCCCCCTCTGGTCGGGCATGCCGGGCGCCGAGCGGGCCAAGTACCTGTTCCGGATCGCCCGGATCATCCAGGAGCGGTCGCGTGAGCTGGCCGTGCTGGAGACGCTCGACAACGGCAAGCCGATCCGCGAGTCGCGCGACGTGGACCTCCCGCTGGTCGCCGCCCACTTCTTCTACTACGCCGGCTGGGCCGACAAGCTGTCGTACGCCGGGTTCGGTGAGAACCCCCGGCCGCTGGGGGTGGCCGGGCAGGTCATCCCGTGGAACTTCCCGCTGCTCATGCTGGCCTGGAAGATCGCGCCCGCGCTGGCCTGCGGCAACACGGTCGTGCTCAAGCCCGCCGAGACCACGCCGCTGACCGCGCTCGCCTTCGCCGAGATCTGCCGGCAGGCCGACCTGCCGCCGGGGGTCGTCAACATCGTCACCGGCGCGGGCGAGACGGGCGCCGCGCTCGTCGCCCACCCCGGCGTGGACAAGGTCGCCTTCACCGGCTCCACCGAGGTCGGCCGCCACATCGCGAGGAGCCTCGCGGGCACCCGCAAGAAGCTCACGCTGGAACTCGGCGGCAAGGCCGCCAACATCGTGTTCGAGGACGCCCCGATCGACCAGGCCGTCGAGGGCGTCGTCAACGGCATCTTCTTCAACCAGGGCCACGTGTGCTGCGCCGGGTCGCGGCTGCTGGTGCAGGAGTCGGTCGCCGCCGACCTGCTGGAGGCGCTCAAGCGGCGTCTCGGCACGCTCAGGCTCGGCGACCCGCTGGACAAGAACACCGACATCGGCGCGATCAACTCGGCCGAGCAGCTCGCGAAGATCCGCGAGCTGTCGGAGGCCGGGGAGGCGGAGGGCGCCGAGCGCTGGTCGCCCGCCTGCCCGATCCCCGACCGCGGGTACTGGTTCCCGCCCACCCTGTTCACCGGCGTCGCCCAGTCGCACCGGATCGCCCGCGAGGAGATCTTCGGGCCGGTGCTGTCGGTGCTGACGTTCCGCACGCCCGCCGAGGCGGTGGAGAAGGCCAACAACACGCCGTACGGGCTGTCGGCGGGCGTGTGGACCGAGAAGGGCTCGCTCATGCTGTGGATGGCGTCCCGGCTGCGGGCGGGCGTCGTCTGGTCCAACACGTTCAACCGGTTCGACCCCGCCTCGCCGTTCGGCGGCTTCAAGGAGTCGGGGTACGGCCGCGAGGGCGGGCGGCACGGTCTGGAGGCCTACCTTGCGGTATGACCGATGTGACCGTCACGCGGCCCGGCCGCACGCCCGCTGCGACGACGGACGCCGCGGCCGCCTGGCCCGCCGGGCCGACGCGGGAGCCGGAGAGGGCTTCTCCCGGGCCCGCCGCTCCCGCCGCTTCGCCGTACGGCACGGGTGGTTCGCGCACCGCGGCGGCGTGTGCCGGTGCGGCCAGACCTACCAGCCCGCCCGTCCGCTCGAGATTGGAACCTTCGATGAGTGAGCAGGCCGCGCGGCTGGCCGTGCGCAAGACGTACAAGCTGTTCGTCGGCGGCGCGTTCCCGCGTTCGGAGAGCGGAAGGTCGTATGCCGTGACCTCCTCCAAGGGAGACTTCCTCGCGAACGCCGCCAGGGCCTCGCGCAAGGACGCCAGGGACGCCGTATCGGCCGCCCGGAAGGCGTTCTCCGGGTGGTCGGGCGCCACGGCGTACAACAGGGGCCAGATCCTGTACCGGATCGCCGAGATGCTGGAGGGCCGGCGCGCGCAGTTCGTCGCCGAGGTCGTCGACGCCGACGGCGTCTCCGCGAAGAAAGCCGGCGAACTGGTGGACGCGGCGGTCGACCGGCTGGTCTGGTACGCGGGCTGGTCCGACAAGATCGGGGCGGTCCTGGGGTCGGCCAACCCCGTCGCCGGGCCGTACTTCAACCTGTCGAGCCCGGAGCCGACCGGCGTGGTGGCCGTGGTCGCCCCGCCGATGGGCCCGCTGCTGGGCCTGGTCAGCGTGATCGCGCCGGTGATCGTGACCGGGAACACGTGCGTGGTCGCGGCCTCCGAGCGGGCGCCGCTCCCGGCGATCACGCTGGCCGAGGTGCTGGCGACCTCCGACCTTCCCGGCGGGGTGGTGAACATCCTCACCGGCTCGTCCGCCGAGATCGCTCCCTGGCTCGCGGGCCACATGGACGTCAACGGCATCGACCTGACGGGCGCGGACCCCGATCTGGCCGTCACCTGCGAGGAACTCGCCGCCGAGAACCTCAAGCGGGTGCTCCGGCCCCCGGCCGGCCGCGTGGACTGGCTCGCCGACCCCGGCATCGAGCGGATGACGGCGTTCCTGGAGACCAAGACCGTCTGGCACCCCATCGGGGTCTAGTTCTTCGCCAGGGCCAGGAGGAGTTCGGCGTTCGAGCCGGTGTTCTTCAGCGAGCCGAGGAAGCGCTCGAACGACTCCTGGTCCTGCAACGCCCGCCGCAGCCGCCAGATCAGCGGCAGTTCGGCGGCGTGGAGCAGCAGCTCCTCCCGGCGGGTGCCGGACGCGACGACGTCGACGGCGGGGAAGACGCGGCGGTCGGCGAGGCTCCGGCTCAGCTTGAGCTCCATGTTGCCGGTGCTCTTGAACTCCTCGAAGAGGTTGTCGTCCATCTTCGAGCCGGTCTCGACCAGCGCGGTCGCGAGGATCGTCAGCGAGCCGCCGCCGGCGATGTTGCGGGCGGCGCCGAGCACCTTCTTGGGCTGGTGCAGGGCCCGCGCGTCCATGCCGCCGGTCAGCACCCGCCCGCCGCTCGGCGCGGCCATGTTGTACGCCCGGCCGAGGCGGGTGATCGAGTCCATGAGCACGACCACGTCCCGGCCGGTCTCCACCAGCCGCTTGGCCCGCTCGACGGCCAGCTCGGCCGCCGCGATGTGGTCCTGCGGCGGGCGGTCGAAGGTCGAGGCGACCACCTCGGCCCGGACCGACTCGCGCATGTCGGTGACCTCCTCGGGCCGCTCGTCCACCAGGACGACGATGAGGTGGCACTCGGGGTGGTTTGCCGTGATCGCGTTCGCGACGGCCTTGAGGAACATCGTCTTGCCGGCCTTCGGCGGGGCGACGATCAGGCCGCGCTGCCCCTTGCCGACCGGGGCGAACAGGTCGATGACGCGGGTGGCCAGGACGTTCGGAGCCGTCTCCAGGCGCAGCCGCTCGTCGGGATGGATCGGCACGAGGTCGGCGAAGTCGGGCCTGGCCTCACCGGTGTCGACGGGGGCGCCGTTCAGCGAGACGACGGAGGCGAGTCGGCCGTTCTCCCCGGCGCCCCTGACCAGGTCGCCGCGGCGCAGGCCGTACCGCGCCACGAGCGCGGCGGGGACGGCCACGTCCTTCGGCCCGGGCAGGTAGCCGCGGGAGCGGATCACCGCGTTCCGGCCGGCGAAGTCGAGAAGACCGCCGACCTCGGTGGCCACGGTCGCGGAGGCGGCGGCCGGGGCCCGCCGCGGGCGGGAGGAGCGCGGCTTGGGAACGGTGAGAGTGGTGGTGGTCATAGGACTCCTCGGTCCGGGAATGTGCGGGGTCCCCCTTGGGACTCACACGCACGCAATGGGGTTCTCCGCTGGAAGCGGATCGTGGGACGCCGCGCTCCGAAGAACGGACAGGATCGCACCCGTCAGATCACGGATCGCAAGATCACGGATCGCGCGGGAGGTCTCGTGTCGGCTGGTCGCCGACGGAAGATATGCGGTGCGCGTATGGGCTCGAACGGAGCCAGAACCATACGGCTACCGCCGACTATAACAGTCGCGGCCGTTCCGGTGATTCCCTCACCTTGCCTGGAGCGCGTCGAGGGCCACGGCCATGGCGATGACCAGGCGGCGGTCGAGGCGCGGGTCGTGGATCTCGATGGCATACCGGTCGCGCAGGCCCCAGCGGCGGTCGACCGAGAACGCGATCGAGGCGCCGATGCTGAAGTCGAAGTGGTACGGCAGCCACTCCAGTGAGTCGGCGAACCGGCGCAGCAGCGCGACCACGAGGTTCCGCTCGTGGCCGGTCAGCGTCGGCAGACCCGGCTGCTGGAGATGCCAGGTCGAGCGGAGCAGCGACTGGCCGAAGTTCTTGCGGAAGGTGCCGATAGACGTTCCGGCGTGGTCCACGACGTCGTACTCCCCGGCGATGTCGAGCACCTTGCGCGCCTTGAAACCGGCGAGGACCGTCTCCCGCGACTCGTCGGTGTAGAGCGTCACCTGCTCCTTGAGCGCCATCCGCTTCTGCTCGGCGAAGCCCACCAGCTCGCCCTCGGAACCGCCGGGACCGGCCACATGGACGACGTACCTGTTCACCATCATGGTGATCTTCTGCCGCAGGTACAGCCGGGTCTGCCCCTGCAGAGTCGCTATATCCATGTGTAACTCCCACGACGGTCTTTTGGCTCCGTATATGCCCCCTTCCACGAGAAGATCACCGGCCCGGAGCCCTGAATCGCCGAATCAGGGAGGGTCAGGGTTTTATCAGGGTTCCTCGCGGAACGTGACGTGTCGAACGGTCCGTTGTATCGGATGACGAAAGGAACCGACGATGTACCGATCGAGACAGCACAAGATGATCGCCGGCGTCTGCGGCGGGCTCGCGGAGCGGTGGGGCACCTCGCCGACCGTCATCCGCGTGTTGTTCCTGTTGTCCTGCCTCCTGCCCGGCCCCCAGTTCGTGGCCTACATCATCATGTGGGTGATCTTCCCCAAGGCCCCGGCCGCGTCCACAGCGGCCTACGACTACTCGTACGACCGCAGGTAGGCGGCGCGGGGCCGCTCTGGCGCGTCTATGGTCCACATCGGAATATGCTCACATCGGGAGAGGTGAGCGATGATGCGGCGACGGCCCCTGACGCTGATCCAGGACGACCTGGTCGACTACGAGAAGGCCATGGAACGCATGGCCGCCCTGGTCGAGGAACGGCAGGACGACGCGCGGCCCGACACACTGTGGCTGCTGAGTCATCCGCCGGTCTTCACCATCGGGAAGCGCACCCTGGAGTCCCATCTGCCCGACCCGGCCGCCGGCATCCCCGTGGTGCCGACCGGCCGCGGCGGTCAGCTCACCTACCACGGCCCCGGACAGCTCGTGGGCTACCTCGTCGTGAAGCTGGGCACCGGCGAGGGCGTGGTCGACTACATCCGCGAGGTCGAGCTGCGCCTGGTGGAGGCGCTGGCCGCGCTCGGCGTCCCCGCCGAGCGGCGCGACACCCCGCCGGGGTCGGAGCTGCTGACCGGCGTGTGGACCAGGGACACCGGCCGCAAGATCGTGTCCATCGGCATGCGGGCGAGCCGGTCGGTCACGAGCCACGGCTTCGCCCTCAATGTGGAGGGCGACCTCACGCCGTGGAACCTCGCGATTCCCTGCGGGATGCCGGACGTGGAGATGACGTCGATCGCCCATGAGCTCGGCCGGGCCTCCATGGAGGAGACCCGCCGAGCCGTCGCCACCGCCTTCGAGTCCTCCTGAGCTCCGAGTCCGGATTGGGTGTGAAGGAGTGGCTCATGGCCGCCGACCCGACGATGGCCCGCATCGGCCAGGCGGTGGAGTTGCATCACGGTCAGGGTCAGCGTGAAGCCGCTCGCGACCTGTTCGCGCGGATCTGGGATGACATCGGCGGTGAGCAGGGCGACCCGCTGCATGTCTGCGTCCTCGCCCACTCGATGGCCGACGTGCAGGACGACGTCCATCAGGAGCTGATGTGGGATCTGCGGGCGCTCGCCGCCGCCGATCTCGTCACCGACGAGCGGGTGGCCGAGGCCGGGGTGCCGCTTTCGGTGGCGGGCCTGTATCCGTCGCTGCACCTGAACCTGGCCGATTGTTACCGCAAGCTGGGCGATCTCGATCGCGCTCGTGAGCACCTCCGGCAGGCGCGGGCGGAGATCGGCGCGCTTGGCGACGACGGGTATGGGCGGCTCATCAGGGGCGGTCTGGAGCGACTGGCCGAACAGCTGGGTGAGGCCACCTGACCACGTCCCGTACGGCCCGCCCCGGGGCGGGCCGCACGGAGGGTTCGCCGGGTTACGCGACGGGCTCGGGTTCGTCCACGCCGCCGACACCGTCCATGCCGTCCACGCCGTCCACGGTGTCGACGGTGCGGCGGGGGCCGGTGAACCAGTGCCTGGCCGACAGGCGCCACCACAGGGCGATGCCGATGAGCACGGCGCCCACGGCGATGGGGGCGTAGTTGACCGACGTCCAGGTGAAGCCGGGGTCGCCGGGCACGCCCGCGGGTGAGATGGGCAGGACGAAGTAGACCGAGATGATCGCGATCTCGATGACGGCGATCCAGCAGAGTGCCCGGTACTTGCGGCCCAGCGTCCACGGGCCGGTCTGGAAGGAGTCGCCGGCGCGCAGCCGCAGCCAGATCGGGATGAGGAACGCGAGGTAGAGCCCGATGACCGCGATGGACACCACCGCCAGGAACGCCACCGGCGTCGCGGAGCCCTCGGGGGCGTACAACGCGGGCAGCGTGATCAGCAGCGCGACGGCGCAGCCGCCGACGATCGCGTTCACCGGCGTGCGGTTGCGGTCCACCTTCGACCACAGCCGCCAGCCCGGCACCGCGCCGTCCCGGGAGAAGGCGTACGTCATCCGGGACATCGACGTCACGCAGCTCATCCCGCAGAAGAACTGCCCGATCGTGGAGATGCCGAAGACGACGGTGGCGAGGGTGGACGACAGCGACGAGGTGAAGATCGCCCCGACGAAGCCGCCCTCGGCGTTGACGGCGTCCACGTTCGTGGCGGCGAACAGGAACGCCAGCAGCAGGATCCAGCCGCCGATCGCCGAGTAGAAGATCGACTGCCAGAGACCCTTGGCCGCGGCGCGGGCCGCGCCGTGCGTCTCCTCCGACACGTGCGCGCAGGCGTCGAAGCCGGTGATCGTGTACTGCGTGAGCAGGAAGCCCAGCGGCAGCACGTACAGCCAGAAGGCGGGCCCGGAGTCGCCGCCGCCGAAGCCGGAGTGGTTGAACGTCTCGAACAGGAAGCCCACGCTCTGGTGCTTCGACGGGCCGAAGACCAGGATCAGCACGACGGCCGCCGCGCCGAACACGTGCCACCACACCGAGATGTTCTGCAGCAGCGAGATCAGGCGGTGGCTGAAGATGTTGATCAGCGCGTGCAGCACCAGGACGATCGCGAACAGCAGGAAGGTCTGGTGCAGCGCGTTGCCGTTCGCCCAGGAGTCGCTGAACCGGCCGACCACGATGTTGAGGAACGTCGCGCAGCCGTAGTCGACCGACGCCGTGACCGCGATCAGCCCGATCAGGTTCAGCCAGCCGGTGAACCAGCCGTGGACCGGCCTGCCCAGCTTGGCGGCCCACCAGTAGATGCCGCCCGCCGTGGGGTAGGCGGAGACCAGCTCCGCCATGCAGAACCCGATGATCAGGATGAACGCCGAGATCAGCGGCCAGCCGACGGAGATCGCCAGGGGCCCGCCGTTGTTCCAGGCCTGGCTGAAGGTGGTGAAACAGCCGGCCAGGATCGAGATGATGGAGAAGGAGATCGCGAAGTTGGAGAACCCGCTCCACGTGCGGGCCAGTTCCTGCTTGTAGCCGAGTTCCGCCAGTCGTTTGGCGTCGTCGTCGAGGGCTTGCGCCACTGAGGCCTCCTCTAACCGGTGCGGGGTTTCCGGACGCCGTCGAGCAGGCGTCCGAAGCTGGGATCCCCGAGGTCGCGTACGGCTTGGGTGAACTTGCCGGCGGCCTCGGCGGAGTAGTCGAATCCGGGCATGGCCCCGGAGCGGACCAGCCCCTGGTGGACGACGAACCAGAGGGTCCAGGTGAGGTTGGCCATGATCAGGTTCAGCCGCACGCGGGGGACGTGCTCGTCGTCGCCGAAGTAGGCCCGCGTCAGCCGTACGACCTGGCCGGGGTCGAAACCGGCCTCGGCGGCGATGTCGCCCAGCTCGAAGCAGGGGTCGTTGTTGCCGGACAGCTGGTAGTCCACGATGCGGACGCCGTCACCGGTGGCGATGAGGTTGCCGCAGATCAGGTCGTTGTGGCAGGGGACGGACGGCAGCGGGCGGCGGGCCAGCGCCGCCTCGACCTCGTACGCCAGAGGCAGCACGTCCTCGAACCCGGCGGGCAGGGCCAGGTCGTGGGCCCGGCACCGGGCCAGGTAGTCCCGGAGCGTGCGGAAGATGGAGAAGTCGTTGCCGAACCGGGGCCCGGCGTGCAGGCGGCGGCAGGCGGCCGCCACCTCCTCGATCCGCGCCGCCACGGCCGGGACGTCGAGCGTGACGCCCTCGACGTACTCCAGCACGAGGGCCCCCGGCAGCACGTGCACGACCCGGGGGCCGACTCCGGCCGCCGCCGCGGCGACCGTGTTGGCGATCTCCTGGTCCAGCGGGATGCCGAGACCGGCCTCGGTGATGCGCGGGTCGAGCACCCGCAGGATCCAGCGCTCGCCGTCCGCGCTGTCGATCCTGGCGACGTGGTGGCTGAGCCCGCCCGTGATCCTGGTGAACGTCAGCGGCCGTCCGGCCCAGCCCGCGACGACATCCCGCACGTCACCGACGGGATCTGGCATGCCCGGCTCCTTTGGTCTGCCTTCAGACCATTGCTTCGATTCTCCGGGCGGGGTGTTACGGGACGGTACCAATGTCGCAACGTCCCGCGTCCCTGACGAGGGTCAGCGCACGCGGCCCACGCCGCCGAGCGCGCCGGCCTTGCCCTCCCGTACGGAGACGTAGTCGGCGTCGGGCCGCCACTCCTGCAGCGGCACCACTCCCGGCTCGACCAGGTCGAGTCCGTCGAAGAAGGCGAGGATCTGCTCCCGCGACCGGGAGGTGGTGCCGGGGACCGAGGTGCGGCTGAAGACCTTGCGGCCCTCCTCCTCCTGGTCCTCGCTCAGTTCGCCGAGCGAGCCGTGCGAGACCACCAGGTAGCCGCCCGGCGCCAGCGGGGCCCGGAGCGCTGTGACGATCTTCAGGGCCTCCTCGTCGTCGGGGACGAAGTGCAGCACCCCGAGCAGGAGGACGGCGACCGGCTGGGAGAAGTCGAGGTGCGCGCGGACCTCCGGACGGTCCACGAGCGCCTCGGCGTCGCGCATGTCCGCGCCGACCGCGATCACCCGCTCGTTCTCGGCGAGGAGCGCCCGGGCGTGGACCAGGACGATGGGGTCGTTGTCCACGTAGACGACGCGCGACTCCGGGGCCAGCTCCTGGGCGACCTGGTGGACGTTGCGCTGCGTGGGAAGCCCGGCGCCGATGTCGAGGAACTGCCGGATGCCCTGCCGCGCGAGGTGGGTGACGGTCCGGATCAGGAACTGCCGGTTCTCCCGGGCGATGTCCGGAAGGTTGGGCAGGATCTCGATGATCTTCTGGGCGGCCTCGCGGTCCACCGCGAAGTTGTCCTTGCCGCCCAGGTAGTAGTCGTACATCCGGGCGACGCTGGGTGCGAACGGATCAACGCCCGCCGGTGCCCTCTGCTCGTCCACGGCACCCCTCCTCGTCGTACAGCAAGGATGGTACCGGTCTTGATCGGGATATCGCGGACACTTACGGCGGAAGCTCGCCGCGGGTCGGGAGGCCCTGCCACGAGCTCGGGCTGGCCACGGAGAAGGCGGCCACGGAGATGCCGCGTTTGAGCCGGTCCGAGGGGTGGAGCCCGTCGAGGATCGCGCTGAGATAGCCCGCCACGAACGCGCCGCCGACCTCGGAGGGGTCGACGGACGTCACGGGGGCGGCCTGGGTGTCGTAACGCAGGCCCTCCACGGTGGCGCTGGCGCCCTTGGCGCCCCGGGTCACGACCAGCTCGGGGATCGACGCGAGCACCGGTTCCACGAGCCCGAGCTCGTCCTGGGTCGCGAAGAGCACGTCGGCGCAGGCGGCCAGCTCGGTCAGGCCCTGCCGTGCCTCCTCCACGCTGTCCCACAGGTGCGGGCGGTGGTTGACGTCGACGGAGACGAGCACGCCGGCGTCCTTGGCGAGCTTCGCCGCGTGGTGGACGGCGCTGTAGGCGTAGCCGCTCAGCCCGACGGTGACGCCGGTGACATGGAGGATCCGGGCGGACTGGACGGCCTCGCCGGGCACGTCCCCGGTCGTCAGGCGGGATCCCGCCGAGCCGCCGCGGTAGTACGCCGCGTGCGACGACCGGCCGATGCGCCGCTGGCGGACGACGAGACCGGTGGACGCCGTCGGATCGACCCGTACGGACGAGACGTCCACGCCCTCGCCGCGCAGGACGGTCATCGTGCGGACGCCCAGTTCGTCGGCGCTGACCCGGCCCAGCCAGCTCACCGAGTGGTCGAGCCGGGCCAGGCCGACCGCCGTCGTCAGCTCGGGTCCCTCCACGTCGAGGCGGGTGCTCGCGTCATGCCGGAGCCGGTCGGCCGAGACGACGGCCAACGCCTCTCCGAGCGTGAATACCTCGGTCATGCACTGCGTCCAGGGGGTAGCACCGGAAAAGCATGGCAGACCGTGATCCGCTCGGAAAGGGCTCTGGAACGATCCCGCGCCGCGCGGGGGCTCAGCCGCCGAACGCGTCCACGGCGGCCTGGCAGAACGCCTTGAGGTCGTCCGGCTTGCGGCTGGTCACCAGCGTGTTCGGGCCTCCGGTGCAGACCACGACCTCCTTGTCCACCCAGGTCGCCCCGGCGTTGCGCAGGTCGGTCCGCAGGCTCGGCCACGAGGTGAGCGTGCGCTCGCGCACCACGTCGGCCTCCACCAGCGCCCACGGCGCGTGGCAGATGGCCGCGACCGGCTTGCCCGCGTCGAAGAACTCCTTGACGAACCGTACGGCCTCCGGCTTCGTCCGCAGGAAGTCGGGGTTGGCCACTCCGCCGGGGAGGACCAGCCCGTCGAAGTCCGACGCGGCGACGTCTCCCGCCACGGCGTCCACGGGGAACGTGTCGGCCTTGTCGAGGTGGTTGAAGGCCTGCACCCGGCCCTGCTGGGTGGAGATCAGTTTCGGCGTGCCGCCCGCCTGCTCGACGGCCTTCCACGGCTCGGTGAGCTCGACCTGCTCGATCCCCTCGGGGGCGACGAGGAATGCGATCGTCTTGCCCTGAATCATCGTGCTTCCTCTCTGTGTTTCCGCTTCGCTCGGCGGGGCGCTCACATCCGCCGTCTTCCCTCGTCGCTCGTCCCTCGCTCCTCGGTCCAGATCGGCGGCGCGCCCCTCCGGCTCGCTCGGTGTTTCCCGCTTCGCTCGCGTTTTGCTTGTTTTTGGCTACGCGTGCCCGGCGATCCGCGATCTATGCCGTTCGCGGGGTAGGAAGCGGACATGCCCGTGCTGGTGGGGACATCGGGATGGCAGTACGCCGACTGGCGCGATCTCGTCTACCGGGGAGTGCCGCAGCGGCTGTGGCTGGAAAGGTACGGCGCGATCTTCGCCACGGTCGAGAACAACAACGCCTTCTACCGGCTGCCGAAGCGGGAGACGTTCGAGTCGTGGCGGGAGCGCACCCCGCCGGACTTCGTCATGGCGGTCAAGGCCAGCCGCTTCCTCACCCACATCAAGCGGCTGAAGGACCCGGAGGAGCCGGTGGACCGGCTGATGGGCGTGGCCGAGGGCCTCGGCCCCAAGCTGGGGCCCATCCTGCTCCAGTTGCCGCCGACCCTGCAGGCCGACGCCGTACGGCTGCGGGCCTGCCTGGCCCGGTTCCCGTCCTCGGTGCGGGTCGCGGTCGAGCCGCGGCACGCCTCGTGGTGGACGGCCGAGATCCGCGATCTGCTGACGGAGTTCGGGGCCGCCCTGTGCTGGGCCGACCGGCTCGGACGGCCTGCGGGGCCCCTGTGGCGCACCACGAGCTGGGTCTACCTGCGCTTCCACGAGGGCCGGGCCGACCCCTGGCCGGCGTACGGGCGGCGCGCGCTGCGCAGCTGGGCCGACCGGCTGGGCGATGTGCCGGACGCCTACGTCTACTTCAACAACGACCCGGGCGGAGCCGCCGTACGCAACGCCGTCACCTTCGCGGAGATCGTGTGCGCGCGGGGGCGGGAGGTGACCAGGGTGCGGCCTCCCGCGGGTCTGGGCGGCGAGGCCCACCGGCTGCAGCCCGCCCCCTCATAGGTGTGTCGCCCGCTGAGGGGGCGGGCCGCCGCCGCCCGGACACGCCGGTCAGGCGTGCCGGTCGTCGGCCGCGTGCCTGCCACCCGCGACCAGCTGGTCCGGCGACGACTGCCGGGGCACGGAGAGGCGGTGCGGTGCGGTGTCCCGCTCGGCCCGCTCGGCGGCCCGGTTCTCGGCCCTGTCGTCGACGCCGTCCCGGTCCCGGTCGACCTTGGGGTAGGCCGCGGTCACCGGAGCCACGCCGTCCCGCTCGGCCTCGGCCTCGGTCTCGGTGGCGGGGGTGGTCGCCGGAGACGACTGGAGACGGCGCTCCAGCTCGCGCTTCTCGGCCTCCAGACGGGAGACGCGGTCCCGCTCGGCGAGGCGCGCCTCGCGCGCCTTGCGACGCCTGACGGCCCCGCGGCGCAGGCCGCCGGTGATGAGCATCAGGCCGACGACGAACACGGCGGCGGTCACCACGCCGGCGATGAAGAACTCGAACGGGCTGAGGTTGAAGGTGCGGTCAAGGATCGTGACCGGCAGGGTGTTCGCGGTGTCGTTGACCGACACCTCGATCACCGCAGCCGCCGCGATCAGGACCAGAAGCAGGCCCAGTAAGACCATCTGCCGTCACTCCCTGGTGCGGTGTGCGATTCGTGGACGCACTCCGTCTGCCCCCAAAGGCGCGGATCATGTGCTCCCGGTCACAACGGAGCAGCGGTTTGTCAAGCAAAGAACACGCGTTAACACCCTGGTTACAAACGGGCAAAGGTTACGAAATGCCAGAACGGCACTCTCAAGCGTGGCGGACGAACGCCAGGCCGCCTCGCTTCGAAAGGGATCGACGTGACCTACAAGGCCGAGTACATCTGGATCGACGGCACGGAGCCGACCGCGAAGCTCCGTTCCAAGACGAAGGTCCTCGCCGACGGCGCCGAGCCGGGGCTGTGGGGCTTCGACGGGTCCAGCACCAACCAGGCCACCGGTCACTCCTCCGACCTGGTGCTCAAGCCCGTCTTCATCTGCCCGGACCCGATCCGCGGCGGCGACCACGTTCTGGTCATGTGCGAGGTCCTGCACACCGACATGACCCCGCACGCCACCAACACCCGCGCCGCGCTCGCCGAGGTGGACGAGCGGTTCGCCGCGCAGGAGCCGTGGTTCGGCATCGAGCAGGAGTACACCTTCTTCAAGGAGGGCCGCCCGCTCGGCTTCCCGCTGGGCGGCTTCCCGGCCCCGCAGGGCGGCTACTACTGCGGCGTCGGCGCCGACGAGGTCTTCGGCCGCGACATCGTCGAGCTGCACCTCGACCGCTGCCTCGCCGCCGGCCTGAAGATCTCCGGCATCAACGCCGAGGTCATGCCCGGCCAGTGGGAGTTCCAGGTGGGCCCGGGGGGTCCGCTGGAGGTCGGCGACCACATGTGGGTCGCCCGCTGGCTGCTCTACCGCACCGCCGAGGAGTTCGACGTCGCCGCGACGCTCGACCCCAAGCCGGTCAAGGGCGACTGGAACGGCGCCGGCGCGCACACCAACTTCTCCACCAAAGCCATGCGTGAGGGCTACGAGCCGATCATCACCGCCTGCGAGGCGCTGGCCGACAACGCGGTGGAGCACGTCAAGCACTACGGCCACGGCATCGAGGACCGCCTGACCGGCCACCACGAGACCGCTCCGTGGGACAAGTTCAGCTACGGCGTCTCCGACCGCGGCGCCTCGGTCCGCATCCCGTGGCAGGTCGAGGTCGACAAGTGCGGGTACATCGAGGACCGGCGCCCCAACGCCAACGTCGACCCCTACCTGGTCACCCGTCTGATCACCGACACCTGCTGCTCGGCCCTGGAGAAGGCCGGCCAGGTCTGATCCGGCGTCTCACCGCGTCTCTTCGTACGGCTCCCGGGTCACCCGGGGGCCGTACGCGTTTCCCGGGGAAGGCACGCGAAGGTCACGTCGGGTACGCCTGACCCGCCTAGCGTCCCGGACATGACCATGATCCGCAGATCCGCCGTCGTCGTCCTGTCCGTCCTCGCCGCCGGTACGGTGGCCGCTGTGTCACACCAGCCGGAACCCGCCGCCGCCGGGCGGGAGCGTCAGCCCGTCGTCATCGGGCACCGGGGCGCCAGCGCTCTGCGGCCCGAGCACACACTGCTGTCGTACGAGACGGCCATCGCGCTCGGGGCCGACTACATCGAGCCCGACCTCGTCTCCACCAGGGACCACGTCCTGGTGGCCCGGCACGAGAACGAGATCTCGGGGACCACCGACGTGGAGAACCATCCCGAGTTCGCCGCCCGCCGGACCACCAAGACCATCGACGGCGTGCCGGTCACCGGCTGGTTCACCGAGGACTTCACGCTGGCCGAACTGCGTACGCTGCGGGCCACCGAGCGCATCCCCGACCTGCGCCCGGACAACGCGGCCCTGGACGGCCTGGCCCAGATCCCGACCTTCGACGAGGTCGTGGAGCTGGCGCGGCGGCGCGGCGTGGGCGTGTACCCGGAGACCAAGCACCCCTCCTACTTCGACTCCATCGGGCTGTCGCTGGAGGAGCCGCTGCTGGAGGTGCTCGGCCGGCACGGCTGGCGTGACCGGCGCGACCCGGTGTTCATCCAGTCGTTCGAGACGGCCAACCTGCGCGAGCTGAGCGGAAAGACCCGCCTGCCGCTGATCCAGCTGGTCAACGGGTCCGGCGCGCCGTACGACCGGGTGGCGGCGGGCGACCCGCTCACCTACGACGGGATGGGGACGCCCGCCGGTCTCAAGGAGATCGCGACGTACGCCGACGGGATCGGCGCGGCGACCTCTCGGGTGGTCCCCACAGGCCCCGACGGGCGCCTGCTCGCGCCGACGACGCTCGTGCGCGACGCCCACCGGGCGGGCCTGGACGTGCACGTGTGGACGGTCCGCGACGAGAACTCCCAGCTTCCGGCCGACTTCCGGCTCGGGGACCCGGCGAACCCGGCGTACGCGCGGACGACCGGCGACGTGACGGGCTGGCTGTCGCGCCTGCTCGACCTCGGCGTCGACGGCGTCTTCGCCGACAACCCCGGCACGGCCCGCGCCGTCCTCGCCGCCCGCATCCGCCGCTAGACGTCCAGCGGGAAACACCGAGCGATCCGGAGGGGCGCGCCGCCGGTCTGGACTGAGGAGCGAGGAACGAGCGACGAAGGAAGATGGCGGACGTGAGCGCCCCGATGGTGAGCGGGAAGCACGGCCTAGATGTCCTAAGTTGACAATGATTTTCATTTGCGGGACAGTTGAGTGGGATGCCTCCCCTGATACGCCGACTTGAGGATCTCTCGTGCTCTCGCCGCTTGCCCGAACCCTGTCGTCCGCCGCGCTGCTCGTCCTGTTCGCCGCGGGGTGCGGCGGCGCGGAGCCTGAGACCCCCGACGACCCGTCGCTGCCGCTGAAGGTGGTCGCGACCACCACCCAGGTCGCGGACTTCGCCCGCAACCTGGGCGGTGACCGGGTCGCCGTCCACCAGCTGCTCCGGCCGAACGTCGATCCGCACGACTACGAGCCGTCGCCCGCGGACATGCAGGCCATCGCGGAGGCCGACGTGCTCGTGAAGAACGGCGTGGGCCTGGAGAAGTGGCTCGACGACACGATCCGGGCCGCCGGCTTCGACGGCCGGGTGGTCGACGCCTCGCAGGGTGTGCCGGTTCGCGGGGGTGACGGCGAGGAGGGCGCGGGCGATCCGCACATCTGGCACAACCCGCTGAACGTCAAGACGATGGCCGCCACGATCGGCAAGGCGTTCGCCGCCGCCGACCCGGCTGACGCCGCGGCGTACCAGGCCAACCTGGCGGAATACGACGCGAAGCTGGACGCGCTCGACGCCGAGATCGCCAGGAAGATCGGCTCGATCCCGGCCGACCGGCGCAAGCTGGTGACGAACCACGACGCCTTCGGCTACTACCTCGACCGATACAAGCTGACCTTCGTCGGGTCGATCATCCCGAGCTTCGACACCTCCGCCGAACTGTCGGCCAAGCAGGTGTCCGATCTCGTCGCCGAGATCAGGGCGACCGGGACGGTCGCGATCTTCTCGGAGGCGTCGCTGCCGCCCAAGACCGCCGAGGCGATCGGCCGCGAGGCCGGGGTGACGGTCGTGGCGGGCGAGGACGCGTTGTACGGCGACTCGCTCGGCCCCGAGGGGTCGGCCGGTGCTACCTATCTCCAGATGGAGGAGCACAATACCGACACCATCGTCAACGCGTTGAGGGGGACGTCCACATGAGTGAGCGCGCGCCGACCCTGGTGATCGACCGGGCGAGCGTGGCCTACGGCGACGTCCCCGTGCTGGAGGAACTGGACGGCGTCGTCCACGAGGGCGAGGCCGTGGCGCTGATCGGCCCGAACGGCGCGGGCAAGTCGACGCTGATCAAGGCGTTGCTCGGGCTGGTTCCGGTCGTACGCGGCCGGATCGAGGTGCTGGGCACGACCCCGGCGCAGGCCCGCCGCGACGTCGCGTACGTGCCGCAGGCCGACACGCTCGACCCCGACTTCCCGGTGTCGGTCGAGCAGGTGGTGATGATGGGCCGCTACCGCCGGATCGGCTGGCTGCGCCGTCCGTCCGCCGCCGACCGGGCCGAGGTGGCCGGGGCCCTGGAGCGGGTCGGGCTGGCCGCGCGGGCCCGCGACCGGTTCGGCACGCTGTCGGGCGGGCAGCGCCAGCGGGTGCTGCTGGCCCGGGCCATCGCCGCCGGACCCCGGATGCTGCTGCTCGACGAGCCGTTCAACGGCGTCGACGCGGTCAGCCAGCACGCGCTGCTGGAGGCGATCGGCTCGCTCAAGGAGCAGGGCGCCTCGGTCGTCGTCAGCACCCACGACCTCGCCATCGCGCACCTGGCGTGCGACGAGGTGTGCCTGCTCAACCGGCACCAGTTCGGCTTCGGCCCGACCGGCGACGTGCTGACGCCCGAGCGGCTGCGCGCGACGTACGGCGGGCACGCGCTCGAACTGCGCGGCGACCGCGTGATCGTGACCCAGACGTGAGGGTGGCGCGATCATGATCTTCTTCGAGCCGTTCCAGCTTCCGTTCATGGCGCGGGCGCTGGCCGAGCTGGTCGTCCTCGGCGCGCTCGCGGGCACCGTCGGCGTGCTGGTGCTGCTGCGCCGCCTGGCCTTCGTCAGCGACACCCTGACGCACACCGTCTTCCCCGGAGTGGTCATCGGCCACCTCATGGCGGGCGACGGCGGCGTCTTCTGGGGCGCGCTCGCCGCCGGGGTCGTCACCGCGGTCCTGCTCACGCTGCTCACCGCCCGCCGCAGGGTGAGCGAGGACGCCGCGCTCGCCGTGCTGCTGACGACGCTGTTCGCGGTCGGCGTCGTGCTGGTGTCGCGGCAGACGGGGTTCACCTCCGACCTCACCGCGTTCCTGTTCGGCCGGGTGCTCACCGTCACCGAGGAGCAACTGGCGCAGACCGCCGTCGTGACGGTGCTGGTCGTGGCACTGCTGGCGGTGCTGCGGCGGCCGCTGCTGCTGCGGGCCTTCGATCCCGTGGGCGCCCGCGCGGCGGGGGTCCGCGTCGGCCTGCTCGACCTCGTGGTGAACGTCGCGGTCGCCCTGGTCGTCGTGGCCGCGGTCAAGGCGGTCGGCACGATCCTCGTGATCGCGCTGCTGGTCGTGCCGGCCGCGGCGGCCCGCAGCCTGTCGGACCGGCTCGTGGTGATCGTGCCGCTCGCCGCGCTCCTCGGCGCCGCCGCCGGATGGCTCGGGCTGGTCGCGAGCTACGAGGCGTCGATCGGGTACGGCCTCCGGCTCGCCTCCGGGGCGACCGTGGTGCTCGTCCTGGTCGGGTTGTACGGTCTGGCCCACGCCGCCGCGTTCGCCCGCCGGCGTGCGGGGCTCGGCCGGGCACGCCGCCGCACCGCGCCGGACGACCTCGACGTCCTGGAGGCGGCGTGAGCTGGCTCGACTCCACCGTTCACCGGGCCCTCGTCGAGGCGGTCCTGGTCGGCGTGCTCGGCGGGGTGACCGGGGTGTTCGTCGTCGCCCGGCGGCTGCCGTTCTTCACGATGGCCCTCACCCACGCGACGTTCCCGGGCATCGTGGTCGCGGCCATGCTGGGGGTGAACCTCTATCTCGGCGGGGGACTCTTCGGGCTGCTGGTGGTCGCCGCCGTGCTGGTCTTCAGCCGGGGCCGCGGGCAGGACTTCACCACGGCGACCGGCATCGCCCTGTCGGGCGGCTTCGCCCTGGGGGTCGTGCTGGTGTCGTCGCAGGACGGGTTCACCCGCGACCTCGCGGCGTACACGGTGGGCGACGTCCTCGCGGTGAGCACGGGCGACCTCGCGGCGACCGCCGCCGTCACGGTCGGCGTGCTGCTCCTGCTGGCCCTGGTGGGCAAGGAACTGCTGCTCGCGTCCTTCGACCCGGTGGGGGCCGCGGCGCTCGGGCTGCCCACCGTGCTGCTCGACTTCGCCCTGCTGGCGGTCGTCGAGGTGACCGTCGTCGCCAGCGTGCCCGCCCTGGGGACGATCCTCGCCGTCGCGTTGATCGTCGGCCCGGCCGCGACCGCACGCCTGCTCAGCGACAGGATCGCGCTGCTGTTCCCGATCGCCGCGGCGATCGGGGTCGCCTGCGCGCTGGCGGGCGTGTGGGTCTCCACCGTGTGGAACGTCGCGACCGGGGCGTCGATCGCCCTGCTCGTCGGCCTGGTGTTCGGGACGGTCTTCCTCGCCACCGCCGTACGCGGCCGGACGAGACGGGCCGTGCCGGTCAGGGCGTGAGCAGGACCTTGATGGCGCCGTCCTCCTTCTTCTGGAAGATCTCGTAGCCGTGTGGGGCCTGGTCGAGCGGCAGGCGGTGGGTCGCCAGGTCCTCGACCCCCAGCGGGTCGCCGTCGCCGGTCACCAGCGGCATGAGGTCGTCGATCCACCGCTTGACGTGGGCCTGGCCCATCCGCAGCGTGATCCCCTTGTCGAACATCCGCAGCATCGGCAGGGGATCGGTCATCCCGCCGTACACGCCGCTGATGGAGATCGTGCCGCCGCGCCGCACGGTCTCGACGGCGTCCTGGAGGGCGGCGAGCCGGTCGAGGCCGGCGCGGGTCATCATGGCGGCGGCCGCCTTGTCGGGCAGCATCCCGGTGACCGTCTGGGCGAACTTGCCGACGGTGTAGCCGTGCGCCTCCATGCCGACCGCGTCGATGGCCGAGTCGGTGCCCCGGCCGCCGGTCATCGACCGGACCACCTCGGGCACGTCGTCGGTGTCGCCCGCGTCGATCACCTCGATGCCGTGCCTGCGGGCCATCTCCAGACGCTCGGGCACGAGGTCCACGGCGATCACCCGGTAGCCGCGGTGGCGGGCGATGCGGGCGGACATCTGCCCGATCGGGCCGAGGCCGAAGACCGTGACGCTGCCGCCGTCGGGGATCTCCGCCCACTCGACCGCCTGCCAGGAGGTGGGCAGCACGTCGGAGAGGTAGACGAACCTCTCGTCCGGCGGCCCCTCCGGCACCTTGATCGGCCCGAAGTGGGCCTGCGGCACGCGGAGATACTCCGCCTGGCCGCCGGGCACCTCGCCGTACAGCTTGGTGTAGCCGAACAGCGCGGCGCCGGTGTCGTACTCGCGGACCTGGGTGGTCTCGCACTGGGCGAACAGCGCCCGGTCGCACATGTAGCAGTGGCCGCACGAGATGTTGAACGGGATCACGACGCGGTCACCGGGGGCGATGTGGGTGACCTCCGCGCCGACCTCCTCCACGATCCCCATCGGCTCGTGGCCGAGGATGTCGCCCTCTCCTATGAACGGGCCGAGCACCTCGTACAGGTGGAGGTCGGAGCCGCAGATGGCGGTCGTGGTGACCCGGATGATCGCGTCGGTGGGTTCCTTGATCGCCGGGTCCGGTACCTCCTCCACCCGCACGTCGCGCTTGCCGTGCCAGGTGAGTGCCTTCATGGTTTCCCCTTCCAGAAGGGCCTGGGTGTCACGATCGTTCCCGTATGCCCGAGTTATGGAAGAGGAAACGGCTCAGAGGTGGAGCACGCTGCCCTGCTCGTCCACGTGGTCGGCGCCCTCGTCGTCGAACCACACGCCGCCCGTCGCGAGGTAGCGGAACCGGTGCGCGCCGGGCGGGAGGATCACCGACACGGTACGGGTGCCGTTCCTGCGCCGCAGCAGTTCGTGGCGGCCGGGCAGCCAGTCGTTGAAGTCGCCGACCACGCTGACCGTCCCCAGGGGCTGGTCGACGGGCAGCGTGAAGGTCACCCGGGTCTTCGGACCGAACAGCCTGTTGCGCTTCAGCATGCGTCTCCTCCCATCCAATGCGATGACGCATATCTTCGCGTATCGCACCTAAAGGAAGAAACCAGTACAGGAAGGACGTAACACAATATTCACGGCTTTTTCAGGGAATTCGGCCGACCCCACAGAGGAACCAGGTGGGCAGGTTGCGCCGGGCCTGCCGGGCAAGCGGATTCTCGTCGTCGGGCCGCCAGTCGTCCAGCGGGACGAGGCCGGGATCGAGGACTTCGCAGCCGTCGAACAGTTCCTGGATCTGATCGCGGCTCCGCAGGGTGACGCCCGCGTCCGAACCCCGGTAGACGGCCGCCCCCTCCCGGGCCGCGCCGCCCCGCTCCTCGTCCGTGACGTGGGACAGCACGAGGTGACTCCCGGGGACGACGGCGTCCCGCAGCCTGGCCACGAGCTCGGCCGGCTTGTCGGCCTCGGACAGGAAGTGCACCACGGCCACGAGCAGGATCGCGACCGGCTGCGACAGGTCGATCAGCGACCGCAGCCCGGGATCGGCGAGGATCTCCTCGGGCCGCCGCAGGTCGCCCCGCACCGTGACGGTGGAGCCGGCGCCGGACAGCAGGGCCCTGGCGTGCGCGAGCACGACCGGGTCGTGGTCCACGTACGCCACCCGCACGGTGGGATCCAGTTCGTGGGCCACCTCGTGGACGCCGCCCTGGGCGGGCAGCCCGGTGCCGATGTCCACGAACTGCCGGATGCCGGCCTCGGTCACCAGGTGGCGTACGGCGCGGCGCAGGAAGGCGCGGTTGCGGCGGGCCAGCATGCGGGCCTCGGGCGCGACCCGCAGGACCCGCTCCGCCGCCTCCCGGTCGGCCGCGTAGTTGTTCTTCCCGCCGAGGAAGTAGTCGTACATGCGGGCGGGGTTGGGGACGCTCGCGTCGATGCCCGGCGGCGGCGCGTCATCGGCCACGTGTCGTCTCCCTGACCGGCGGTAGCGAAGGTGACTCGCAGCGATCATAAAGGCCGCCTTGGGGAAAACCCAACGCCCGTACGGCCTAGGACCATCGTCCGATGTCGCCGGGGGTTAGGGCCGATCTATAACGGACCTGCTCAGTTGTTCGCGGAGGGGAGACAGCCGCATGTACGCGGTCCGACTGCACGCCTTCGGCCCTGCCGGCAACCTCGTCTACGAGGAGGTCGCCGATCCCGAGCCCGGTCACGGCCAGGTCCGCGTCGCCGTACGGGCGGCCGGGGTCCACCTGGTCGACACCGTGCTGCGGGCCGGGAAGTACGGCGGGGGCCCGATCCCGGTGCCCGACCTGCCGACGATCCCGGGCCGGGAGGTCGCCGGGATCGTCGACGCGGCCGGGCCGGAGACCGACCCCGCCCTGGTCGGCAGGCGGGTGGTCGCCCACCTGGGCATGGCCCCCGGCGGCTACGCCGAACTGGCCGTACGGGACGCGGCCGCGATCCACGAGATCCCGGACGGCCTGGGCTTCGGCGAGGCGGTGGCGATGATCGGCACCGGCCGGACCACCATGGGGATCCTCGACGTGGCGGAGATCCGGGCGGACGACGTCGTCCTCGTGACGGCGGCGGCGGGCGGCGTCGGCGCCCTCCTCGTCCAGGCGGCGGTGCGGGCCGGCGCCACCGTCGTCGGGCTGGCCGGCGGCGTGGCGAAGACGCACCGGGTGCTCGGCCTGGGCGCGGCCCACGCCGTGGACTACACCGCCCCCGGCTGGCCCGAGGCGGTCCGGGCCGCCCTCGGCGACCAGGAGGTGACGCTGGCGCTGGACGGCGTCGGCGGGGACCTCGGCAGGCAGACCCTGGAACTGCTCGGCGTCGGCGGCAGGCTCGTGCTGTTCGGCTGGGCCGACGCGGCGGGCGGGCCGACCAGGCTGACCACCGAGGACCTGTACGCGCGAGGGATCACCGCGGCGGTGGCCGTCGGCCCGCGGGTGCTGAAGCGGCCGGGCGGCCTGCGGGGCCTGGAGGAGCGGGCGCTCGCCGCCGCCGCGTCGGGCGCGCTGACGCCGCTGGTGCAGAGCTTCCCGCTCAAGGACGCCGCCGCCGCGCACACGGCGCTGGAGACCCGCGCCACCGTCGGCAAGGTTGTCCTGGTCCCATGAGGGTGCACTGTCACTTGCGGGCCCACTCGAGGAAGGTGCGCAGCCGCTGCGCCTCCTCCGACATGCCGATCTCGCCGAGCACGGACAAGAGCCCCCGGGCGAGGGGAGTGCGCCGCCAGGCGGGGAGGACCACCGCGGCGTTGTACAGCGCCGTGAGGACGGCGCGGTCCGAATCGACCTCCCCCTGGTCCCGCGTGAACGTGAGCAGTTCGCCGGCGAGATAGCGCTGGGTCTCGATCGTGACGCCGCCCGTCGAATTCACGAAGAAGTCGACGAGCAGCGGCGCCACACTGGCCCTGTCCGCCACATTCTGGAGCGCGAACGCGCAGTACGAGGCGAGGATGTTGTTCAGGTACCGCGCGGTCAAGGCATCGGTGTCCTTGGCGGCGTCCAGCGCTTTCAGGTGCATCTGCACCGGAGCGATCGTCAGCGCGCGCAGATTGACCGGTGTCTCGCTCGGCTCCGAGCCGGGGGGCGTGCTGGTCGCCAGGTGGCCGAACGCGTAGAAGTACTCGACCATGGCCGCTTTCGACTCGTGGCCGGTGTTGATGCGCACATACTGACCCGGAACCCCGCCGGCGCTCGGGATTTCGTCGACGTAGGACGTGCGCAGGAACGAGAAGCTGCCGCGCTTGTCGATGAGGGCGAGATTCTTGAACAGCGCGTCGGCGTCGCCGGTGGGGGTCGTGCGCAGGATCAGGGGAATGCCGTCCACGTACGACGTCCCCTGCCGGAGGTCCGAACGGTCGATCGGCCAGCAGAACTCGTCCACGAACTTGGCGTTCCCGGCGGCGCTGCGCATCAGCGCCAGCTCGTCGCGGTGCCCGTGGCTGAGCATGTGCACCACGAGCTGCGACTCATCGTGTCCCGCGAGGTCGAGATCGAGGTCCTGCAGCAGCGCCTCGGCCCGTGCGTACGCGGACTCGAGGTTGTCCTTCGCCGACAGCATCGTGAGATTGCCGGCGGCCACCTTGCCGGTGCCGAGCGAGGCGTACTTCTGGAAGCTCTTGCACAGGAAGACCTCCAGCGCGCCGGCGGCGACGGCGTCCTTGAGGCCGTCGAGCACGATCTCGATCTGGGTCCTGCCGCCGGTTCCGGGGGCGATCTCGATGGTGGTGTCGAGTATCAGCGCGAACGGCGACTCGCCCTTCTTGTGCGTCTTGACGCTCCGCAGCACGTCCTCCACAAGTTTGGCGGGGGACGGCGCGAAGGCGGGCGTGCTCGGGTTCAGCGCCGCGACCAGGACGTCCTTGTGCGGCGTCGCCCTCTCGCCCTTCTTGAGCCGGTCGAGCAGCTCCCCGGTCTCGTAGTAGTCGATCGTCTCGGTCGACCGCGAGACCTCCTCGTGGCCCCGCGCCGACAGCGCGATGTAGAGCGCGGTGGCGATGGCGTCCATGCCGCTCGTCATGAGGCAGCTGTCGATTTCGATGTCCCCGGCCGTCGCCCCGAGGCTCGGCGCCCGCTCCAGCAGGGTGTCCCGCATCGTCGTCCGGTAGTCGGTTCCCGTGTAGTACCTGGCCACGGCGACGACGATGGCGATCTCGTCCATCATCAGGTCGGCCGCGCGCATCGCCACGGTGGGGTTCCCCATGTTCTCCACGACGATGTCGAGGAGCCGGCTCAGTGAGCCCAGGGCGTTGGCGGTCAGCGTGTCGTAGCGGTCGGGGCCGAGCTTGTCGGCGAGCCCCAGCACAAGATGCTCGATCATCGCGCACACCGGCGCGATCTCGCTCTTCCCCCGCGCGATCTCCTGCAGCCGGGAGAACGCGCTGCCGGTGATGAGCTTCACGAGGTCGGCCTCTGTGTCGACCGTGAAGTCCGGCTCCGGCGACGTCTTCTCCCTGTCCATGAGCTCGTAGAGCTGGTAGGCGGAGGGCGTCGCGCCGAGCTCGTACAGGAGCTTGTTCCAGTCGACTCCGCTGTGCTTGCCGGCGCCGCTCAGCACGCTGATGCCCGAGGTCCCGATGAGCGGTGTGATCGAGAGATCGGCCCACACCTTCGGGGGCAGCACCATCTTGAGCCTGCGCAGCACGCGCGGGCTGTTGACCAGGATGTCGCCCGGGCCGAACGTCAGGCTCACCTGCAGCCTCTCCACGAAGCGGGTCACCTTCTCGCGGAAGTTCGTGCGCCAGTAGGAGGCCACGAGATCGTTCTGGGCCGACAGGCCGGCGGGTGCGTCGCGCCGGCTCGGCGCGGAAACCGATCTGCTCGACGAGGTGCTCCTGCGTCGTCCCCTTCACCGGCACCTTCTTGCCGATCTCGCCGCGGCGATCCTTCGAGTACGCGAACCTGCCGCCGGAGATGGTGTCGACGAGCTTCAGCGCCTCCCGCAGGCGGCTCATGGACGTGGCGTCGCGGGCGTCGTCGACGCGCTGCGCGAGCTTGACCAGGTCGACGGTGACCTTGTCCGGGGCCTTGCCTCCCGGGGCGAGGTCGAGCGCGTCGAGCGTCTGCCAGTCGCGGCCCTTCTCGGTCTTCTCGGGGAGCTTCCTGGGCCTGTCCGGCGGCAGGAGGTCGAGCGTGTAGACCAGGTCGTCGCCGTGCGGGTCGTCGTGCCGCGGCACCGGCTGCTCCTTCGGCGCCTCCTGCACCAGATGGGCGAGACGGACCGCGGCGGTCGCCTTCATGAACGCGCGGGCGACGTCGCCCATGAGCTGTGCGGCGATGAGCCGGGACATCGCGCTGCGCTCGTTCGCGGAGCGCTGGGCCAGGGTCTTGGCCATGAGCCGTATGGACCCGAGCACTCCGGGGTTCGCGTCCTCTCCCAGCTCCTTGGCCACCGCCTTGGCGGTGTCCTCGCCGGGCTTGGTGACGAACGCCTGCCAGGCCTTCGGTAACGCCGCTTCCGTGGACGACTCACTCGACATGCTCGACATGGTTCCTCCTGGATCTCATGCATGCGGACGTACGTATGACCGAAGCGGCGTCGCTCATGCTCGACCCTGGACCGGTCCACGTCAACGGCTCCGGCTTCTGAATCCGTAACTGCCTCAGGCCACGAGGACGGGGTGGGGGAGCACCGAGTTGTGGCAGTAGCCGAGGGCGTTCCAGGGGGTGGCGTCCGGCTGGGAGCGGCCGTGCTCGTCGGTGGCGCGCACACGCACGACGTGCGCCCCCGGGGTGGGATCCCAGGTGAAGCGCCACCGGGTCCAGACGCCGGGGAGATCCGGCCCGTCGAGGCCGGCCGGCCGCCAGGGGCCGTCGTCGATCCGGTAGTCGACCGCCGCCACCCGGTCCTCCCCGGCGTACGCCCGGCCGCGGACCAGGCGCGGGCCGGGCCGCAGCCGGGCCGGCCAGGGCAGCTCGACCAGGCTCGCGACGGGGGTGGAGGTGATGGGCACGGCGGGCCCGCCGGGAGTCACGAGCACGTAGTCGTCGGTGTTCCACGCCACGTGCAGGGGGTGGTCGGACACCTCGATCCGGCCCACCCACTTGACGCTGGCGGCGCCGAGCCAGCCCGAGACCACCACGCGGGCGGGGAAGCCGTGGTCCGGCGGCAGGATCTCGCCGTTCATGGCGAGCGCGAGCAGGGTGTCGGGGGCCAGCGCCTTGGCGAGGGGCATCGGACGGCGTGCGCGGCCCTCGTCGAGTCCTTCGGGCATGACCTCGACCGCGGTGCCGGTGAGCCCGGCGGGTTCGAGCAGGTCGCGCAGCGGGACGCCGGTCCACTCGGCGGTGCCGATCGCGCCGCGGCCCCACTGGACCCCGTCGAAGCGGCGCCCGCACTCGGCGGCGAACAGGGCGCGCCGGTTGCCGGCGCACTCCAGCGTACGGACGACCGACACGAGCGGGAACCGGTGCCACAGGTCGTCGTAGGTGTAGTCGACGGCTCGCCGCACGCCGGCGCCCTCGACGCGCAGCGTCCAGATGCGGGGGTCGAGGCGGGGGGTCGGCGCGTGACTGCGGACGAAGAACCGGTCGTTCGGGGTGAGCAGGCCGGGCAGGCGGTCGGGCCGGGTGCCGTAGTCGAGGCCGGTGCCCGCGTCCTCCATCAGGGCGGCGGGAGTCGGTTTCACCACCGCCGTGCCGGGGACGCCGCATGCCCGCATCCGCGCCTCCTCACACTGTCGGCGGCCCGGCGCGGACGGCGGGCGTCAGCCCAGGTCGCCCGCCCGCCGGGCCTGGCGCTCGGCCCAGGACGCGAGGCGCGACCAGCGCCGGGCCGCGGCCATGCGGCTCGCGACGCGGGCGTGGTCCGCCGCGCGGTGCAGCTCGGTGACCCGCTCGGTGGCCAGGGAGTAGTCGTAGAACATCATTGCCGCCCCAACGCCGTTGTAACTGTCTTTATTTTCTTAGGCAGTTACCAAGGTAACGCAAAGTCGGTAACTGGTCAAGGCGATTTGGACGGTTACGTACGCTGGACGCACCGCGTCTCGTACGCGCGGAGCACGGAGTCCAGCAGGCCGGGGAAGAGGGCGTCGAGGTCCTCCCGGCGCAGGCAGCTCATCTTGGCGGTGCCGCGGTAGACCTGCCTGATCACCCCCGCCTCGCGCAGGACCCGGAAGTGGTGGGTGCTGGTCGACTTGCTGACGGCGAGGTCGATCGCCGAGCAGGACGCCTCGCCTCCGCCCGCGAGGAAGTGCACCACCTGGAGGCGGGCGGGATCGGACAACGCGTGCAGCACGTCTTCGAGCCGGATCTCGGCCCGGTCCGGATGGTCGAGCGTCCGGAGTTGAGGGGTGGTGGACGGCATCGGCGGCTCCCTTCGCGAACCCCTCATTGTACGAGGACCATCGTAGTTTGACAGATGGCGTACTACGACGGTTATCGTACTAGTGTCCCGACGACGAGAGGAGCGCGGCCGTGAGCGCGTTGTTCGAGCCCCTGACCCTGCGCGACCTGACCATCCCCAACCGTGCCTGGATGTCGCCGATGTGCCAGTACTCCGCGGCGGTGGAGGGTCCGGAGCAGGGCGTGCCCACCGACTGGCATCTCACCCACCTCGGATCGAGGGCGGTGGGCGGGGCCGGCCTGATCATGACCGAGGCCACCGCCGTGTCCCCGGAGGGCCGGATCAGCCCCGCCGACCTGGGACTGTGGAACGAACGGCAGCAGGAGGCGTTCGGCCGCGTCACCCGCTTCCTGACCGAGCACGGCGCGGTGCCCGGCGTCCAGCTCGCCCACGCCGGCCGCAAGGCGTCGACGGACCGGCCGTGGCGCGGCGGCGCGCCGGTCGGCCCGGAGGAGCACGGCTGGCGGCCGGTCGGGCCCGGCCCGACCCCGTTCGACGAGGGCCACCCGGTGCCCCACGAGCTGGACGAGGCGGACATCCGGCGGCTCGTCGGCGCCTTCGCGGCGGCGGCGCGCCGGGCGCTCGCGGCGGGCTTCAAGGTGGTGGAGGTCCACGGCGCCCACGGCTACCTGATCCACCAGTTCCTGTCGCCGTTCACCAACCACCGCACCGACGCGTACGGCGGTTCCTTCGAGAACCGCGCCCGCTTCGCCCTGGAGGTGGTCGACGCGGTGCGCGCGGAGTGGCCCGAGGAGCTCCCGGTGTTGTTCCGCGTCTCGGCGACCGACTGGCTCAGCGAGAACCCCGAGGACCCCCGCGAGGGCTGGACGGCGGACGACACCGTGCGGCTGGCCAAGGAACTGCTCTCCCACGGCGTCGACCTGCTGGACGTGTCGTCCGGCGGCAACGCGCCGCGGGCGCGCATCGCGACCGGTCCCGGCTACCAGGTGCCGTTCGCGGCCCGGGTGCGCGAGGAGACAGACCTGCGCGTCTCGGCCGTCGGGCTCGTCACCGAGCCGCGCCAGGCGGAGGAGATCGTCGCCTCCGGGCGGGCCGACGCGGTGATGCTCGGCCGTGAGCTGCTGCGCGACCCCTACTGGCCGAACCGCGCGGCCCGGGAGCTGGGCGCCGCCGGCCGATGGCCCCACCAGTACCACCGGGCCGTCTGAGCGGCCCGTCTGGGCGGTCCGTCTGACCTGGACGGACGTGGGTAGGGGTCGCGTATGGCAGAGATCGGTTTCACACTCATGTCCGAGCAGAGCCCGGCGAAGGAGCTGGTGGAGGACGCGGTCACGGCCGAGCGGGCCGGTTTCGACTACGCCGTCATCTCCGACCACTACTTCCCCTGGCTGGACGAGATGGGGCACTCCCCGTACGCCTGGTCGGTGCTCGGCGCGGTGGCGCAGGCCACCGAACGGCTGCCGCTGATGACGTACGTCACCTGCCCGATCATGCGGTACCACCCGGCGGTGGTGGCCCAGAAGGCGGCCACGGTCGGGGTGCTCAGTGACGGGCGGTTCACGCTCGGGCTCGGGGCGGGCGAGAACCTGAACGAGCACGTCGTGGGGCACGGGTGGCCGCCGGTCAACACCCGGCACGAGATGTTCCGCGAGGCCATCGAGGTCATCAGGGAGCTGTTCCAGGGTGGCTACCGCAACTACCGGGGCGAGTACTTCGACATCGACTCCGCCCGGGTCTTCGATCTGCCGGAGCGCCCGGTGCCCATCGCGATCGCGGCGTCCGGCGGCCAGTCGGCGGACATCGCGGCCGAGCTCGGCGACGGCCTCATCGCGACCGACCCGGACGGCTCGCTGGTGGAGAAGTTCGCCGCGTCGGGCGGCGAGGGCAAGCCGGTGTACGGCCAGCTCGCCGTCTGCTACGACCCCGACCGGGACGCCGCCGTCGAGCGGGCGCACCGGATGTGGCGCTGGGCGGTGACCGGCTGGAAGGTCATGTCCGAGCTGCCCGCCCCGGTCAACTTCGCCGCCGCGACCGAGACCGTACGGCCCGAGGACGTGGCCGAGAAGGTGCCCTGCGGCGCCGACGTGGACGCCGTGGTCGAGGCGGTGCGGCAGTACACCGACGCCGGGTTCACCCACCTCGCGCTCGTCCAGGTGGGCCGGGAGCGCCAGCGGGAGTTCTTCGAGTGGTCGGAGAAGGAGCTGCTCCCCGCGCTGCGCTCGCTTTGATGGGCTCGCTCTGACGGCTCGGAATTAGAGATTTGCTCTAGAGAGATTCTCTAATTAGAGTCGCTCCCATGACGCGTACGGCTGTGGTCACCGGGGGTTCCCGCGGGATCGGGCAGGCGGTCGCGGCCCGCCTCGCCGAGGAGGGGTACCGGGTCGTGATCGTCGCCCGCGATCCCGTACGGGGAGAGGCGGCGCGGGCGGCCCTGCCGGGCGACGCCGTGCTGGTCGCCGCCGACCTGGGCGAGATCGCGTCGGTGCGGGAGGCGGCCCGCGCCCTGCTGGACGCCTGCCCGCGCCTCGACGTGCTGGTGCACAACGCGGGCGTCTGGCCGGCCCGCCGCGAGATCACCGCGGACGGCATCGAGCGCGCGTTCGCGGTCAACCACTTCGCGCCGTTCCTGCTCAACCACCTGCTGGAGGAGCGGCTGCGCGAGAGCGGCACGCGGGTGGTCCAGGTCAGCGCGGGCCTGTACGTCAAGGGCCGGGCGGACCCGGGCCGGACCGCGACCGGGCTGGACTTCCACCCCATCCGCACCTACGCGGACACCAAGCTGTGCAACCTCATGATGGTGCCGCTGTTCGCACGGCGGTGGCAGGATGCCGGGGTGACGATCGACGCGGTCCACCCGGGCGTGATCCGGACCGACCTCGGGGCCAGGGGCGGCCCGCTCGGGCTGGTGCTGAAGGCGGTCAAGCGCACCTGGGACACCCCGGAGGCCGGCGCGCGGCCCGTCGTGCGGCTCGCCCTCGACGCCTCGGGCGGCACCGGCCGCTACTTCGAGATCGACGAGGAGACCCCGCTCGCCCCCGTCGCCCGGGACGCCGCGCTCGCGGAGGCGCTGTGGAGGCAGGCCGCGACCCTCACCGGGACGGCGTGACCCGGCAGCGGCGCGGCGAGGAGACGGCGCGGCGGCTGCTCGACACCGCCCTCGCCGTGTACGCCGACGACGGCCCGCAGGGCTTCACGATGCGGGCGGTCACCGCGCGTGGCGGGATCAGCGTGGGCAGCCTCTACCACCACTTCGGCAGCTTCCCCGGCCTCGCGACCGCGCTCTACTCCGCGTGCATGGCCGATCTGCTGGACGCACTGGTCGAGGCCCTGGAGGGGGTGGACGACCCCCGCGCGGGGGTGCGCGCGATCGTCGTCGCCTACCTCGGCTTCGTACGGGAGCACCCGGCCAAGGCGAGGTTCATCCACGCCTCGCCGTACCTCGGGCACGTGGAGCCCGGCGCGGCGGCCGCCGCGAAGACGCCGCGCCTGGACGCGCTGGTGGCGTGGCTGCGCCCGCACGTCGCGTCGGGGGCGATCGCCGGCCTGCCCGTGCCGGTGATCGAGATACTGCTGATCGGCCCGGTGGCCGAGGTCACGCGCCGGTGGATCGCCGGTGCGCCGGAGGCGGACCTCGACGAGGCCGCCCGGCTGCTGCCCGAGCCCGTCTGGCAGTCCCTGCGCCGCCACCCGCCCGCCTCCTGAGCCGGGCCGCCGGCGCCGGCGCTGGCCCTACTGCGCGGAGATCCGGTCGGAGTCTCTGTCCGAGGAGTCCGGTGAGGAGTCCGGTGAGGAGTCCGGTGAGGCGCCCGCTGAGGAGGCCGCCGTACGCGTCCAGGGCAGCGGCGGCAGGCCGCAGCGCACGCGCAGGACCATCCAGAAGGCCGGGGCGAGCAGCAGCACGGCGAGCAGGGCCCAGACGGTCTGCGCGTTGCCGACGCCGAACATCTTCAGCGCCGAGGCGAGCAGCACGAAGGCCAGGGCGCGGCGGATCAGGCCGCCGGGGGCGCGGGAGGAGATGCGCGAGCCGAGGTAGACGCCGGGGATCGAGCCCGCCAGCAGCGCGACCGTGACCGACAGCGTGAACTCGCCGAAGAGCAGGTGGCCGAGCGCGGCCGACATGACCAGCGGCACGGCCTGGACCAGGTCGGTCCCGACGAGCTGGTTGGCCTTCAGCGCGGGGTAGAGCGCGAGCAGGGCCACGATGATCAGGGAGCCCGAACCGACCGAGGTGATGCCTACGACGAGCCCGCCGACGGCCCCCACCAGCGCGGTCGGCAGCGGCCGTACGGTGACCGAGGGCATCTCGGTCGCGGCCGGCTCGCCGGGGACGGCGGTGCGGCGGCCGGTCTCGGGGGTGCGGCCCTCGGCGCGGTCGCGCATCGCGAGGTAGCCGCGGACGGCCAGGCCCGCCGCGGCGATGAGCAGCGCGATGCCGAGGCCCTTCTGGATCACGCTCTGCACGCCCTCGCCGGTGCCGAGGGCGCGGGCGATGAGCACGCCGCAGAACGCCGCCGGGACCGAGCCCGCGCACAGCCAGGCGACGAGCCTCAGGTTGACCGTGCCCCGGCGCAGGTGCACGAGGCTGCCCACCGGCTTCATCACGGCGGCGGCGACGAGGTCGCTGGAGACGGCGGCGAGGGGCGGCACGCCGAAGAACGTCACGAGCATGGGCGTCATGAGGGCGCCCCCGCCCATCCCCGTCAGGCCGACGACGACGGCGACCAGAAAGGAGCCGATCGCCATGGTGTAGTCGAAATGCACCAGCGAACCCTACCAAATCGATCGGAATTATGGAAAGCCCTGTTCATCAGGCCGGTTCCCCTCGCGGCCCTTCCCGCCCCCGCCCCGCCGATGTCCGCGGGGCCGGATATTCACCGCTGAACCGGTTCGTCGGTGGCCGTCCGCGTGCCGGTGACGGAGCGTTGACGCGGCGGTCGTCAAGCGACTACCGTTGCGTGGCCTTATCCGGTTAAGCGACGGGAGCGACCGTGGTGGAGAGACCGGGGACGCGGCGATGACCGTGCTCGCGGTGGACATCGGCGGCACGAAGTTCGCCGCCGCGGCGGTCGCGCCCGACGGCGAGATGCTGGCCCGCACCGAGGTGCCGCTGCGCGGCCCGGAGTCGGCCGGCCGGACGCTGTCGGAGGTCGTTCGCCGGATCACCGAGCGGGTGGCGCCCGACCGCCTCGACGGGATCGGGGTCGGCTCCGCCGGTCCGCTCGACCCCCGCCGCGGCACGGTCAGTCCGGTGAACATCCCCGCCTGGCGTGACTTTCCGCTGGTCGACGCGCTCGGTGAGACGCTGCCCGGCCGTCCCGTACGGCTCGCGGGCGACGCCCAGTGCATGGCGCTCGGCGAGTGGTGGCGCGGGCTCACCGGCCCCATCCCCGATGGGCCCACCGGGCGGAGCCGGGCGATGCTCGGCATGGTCGTGTCCACCGGCGTGGGCGGCGGTCTCGTGCTGGACGGCGTGCCGTACGTCGGCCCGACCGGCAACGCCGGCCACATCGGCCACATCACCGTCGATCCCGGCGGGGAGCCGTGCCCCTGCGGCGGCGTCGGATGCGTCGAGACCATCGCCAGCGGGCCCGGCATGGTGCGCTGGGCCGCCGCGAACGGCTGGACCGGCGCGGACGCCCGCGCTCTGGCCGCCGACGCCCGCGCCGGTCATCCCACCGCCGTCCGCGCCTTCGAGCGCGCGGGCGGCGCGCTGGCCACCGCCGTCCTCACGGCGTCCGCCCTGTTCGATCTCGACGACGTCGTCATCGGAGGGGGCGTGGCCGCGGCGGGACCGATCCTGTTCGACCCGCTCAGGCGGGCGATCGGGCGGAACACCGGGCTCGGCTTCCTGCGCCGCCTGCGGGTGGAGCCGACCTCACTGGGCCGCGACGCCGGGCTGTTCGGCGCCGCCGCCCTGGTCCTGCTCCAGGGCGTCGCTTGACCCGTCCCGTGGTCAAGGGGCGCGGATCAGGCCGTCGGGGCCGAAGGTAGTCTGGCAAAGACGACGCATCCGAGGACCGAGGGCCATGAGGAGAACGCACGGGTGAGAGGCGCCACCGGCTCCACGAACGCGGGAGCCGCGCGGGCGACGCCCGGCGACATGGCGGCGCTGCTGGACGGCAGCGACGAGGGAATCGTGTTGTGCGACGCAGGCGGCGTCGTGCTGCTGGCCAACGCGGCGGCGGCCCGGCTGGCGCCGGAGATCGTCCCGGGCAGGCCGGTTCCCCCACAGCTGGACCCGGCCGGATCGAGCACGGTGACGTACGGCGGCCGGGTGATCCGGGTGCGGACGGAGGCGGCCGGCGACCACCGTGCCCTCTACCTGAGTGAGGCGCCGTCCCTGCCGCGCCGCGCCGAGTTCCTGCTGGAGGCCGCGCGCCGCCTGTTCGCGTCGCTCCACCCGCGCCGATGCGCCCGCGCCGCCGTGGATCTGGGCACCGAGTTCCTGTGCGACCTGGCGGTCGTGGTGCTGCCGCCCGCCACCAACCGCCGGGTCGAGTGGATCCGGGCCGTCGCCGGGCACCCCGGATCGGAGGAGGGCGTCATGCCGCTCTCGACGGCGCTGCGGGTGCCGGGCCTGACCGACGCGCTCGCGGGCCTGACGCACGGCTCGGGCGGGCGGCAGGACGCGGGCGCCATGCCCGACTGGCTGCTGCCGGAGGGGTTCGGCCCGGCCGGTGACCTGCTGGTCTTCCCGCTGCCCGGCAACGGCGTCCCCGCGGGGGCGATGGCGCTGGTCCGCCGCGCCGGCCGGCCTCCGTTCGACGACGAGGCCCTGGCGATGGTGCGCGACCTCGCGTCCCGGGCGGGCGCGGCGCTCTCGGCGGCCTCGCTGTTCCGGGAGCAGAGCGCGGTGAACGCCATCCTGATCGACGACCTGCTGCCGCCCGACCTGCCGGAGGTCGAGGGCATGCGCCTCGCCGGGAGGCTCCGGTCCTCCCAGCAGGCCGGCGCCGTGGGCGGAGACTTCTACGACGTCTACATGTCCGAGACCGGCGCCGGTCACGACAGCGGGATCGGCATCGTGGAACGGCCGCCTCTGATCATCCTGGGTGACGTCTGCGGCAAGGGCGCCCGCGCGGCCGTACTGGCCGGGCAGGTCAGGCAGAGCCTGCGCGCGCTACTGCTGCTGGAAAGCCGCCCGGTCCAGCTGCTCGAACTGCTGAACCGGTCGCTGCTCGCCTCGCCGGCGCCGAACTCCTACGTCACGCTGGTCCTCGCGGCGCTCCGGGTCGCCCCCGACGAGCACGTGCTGGTGGATCTGGCCGTGGCGGGCCATCCGCCGCCGCTGGTGCTGCGCCGGGACGGCACTGTGGAGGAGGCGCCCGCCCGCGGCTCCCTCCTCGGCGCGCTGAAGAAGACCGTGGTGCGGCCGGCCACGGTCGACCTGGCTCCCGGCGAGGTGTGCCTGCTGTACAGCGACGGCATCACCGAGGCCTTCGGCGGCCCGACCAGGCGGGAGATGTTCGGCGAGGAACGGCTCAAGGAGGCCCTGGCGAGCTGCGCCGGCATGCCGGTCGACGCGCTGGTGGAGCGGCTGGAGCAGATCAGCAGTGAGTGGCTCGCGGGCGGCCAGCAGGACGACCGCGCCCTCCTCGCCGTACGGGCGGGCGGGTACGACCCGGCGACCGGCACGCCGGCGGATGCCACGCCGGGCGCCACGACCATGTGGGCGGAGACGACCGGATGACCCAGGCAGGGATGACGGGCGGACCGGCGGGCACCGGCGCCGGGACCGCGGTGGAGCGCTACCTGAAACTGATCGGCGAGGCCGACGAGTACGGCGCGGTCGATCTCGTCCTGGGCCTGATCGACGAGGGCGTCCCCGCCGAGGACGTGCTGCTGCGGGTCGTCGCCGCGGGCCAGCGCAGGGTGGGTGAGCTGTGGGCGGCCGGCGACTGGTCGGTGGCCCGCGAGCACGGGGCCACCGCGGTCAGCGAGCGGGCCGTCGCGGCGATCGCCGGGCGGGTGCGGCCCAGACCGACGCGCGGCCGGGTGACGGTGGCCTGCGCCGACGGTGAGTATCACGCGCTGCCCACCCGCATGCTGGCCGAGGTGCTGCGGCTGCGGGGATGGCGGGTCGACTTCCTGGGGGCGAGCGTGCCGGGCCCGCACCTGATCACGCACCTGCACCAGACGGGCCCCGACGTGGTGGCGCTCGGCTGCATGATCGCGACGCGGCTGCCCCGGGCGCACGCCACGATCGCCGCCTGCCGCGCCGTGGGCGTCCCGGTGCTCGCGGGCGGGGCCGCCTTCGGCGTCGACGGCCGCTTCGCCCGCCTGCTGGGCGCGGACGCGTGGGCGCCCACCGCCGACGCGGCGGCCGACCGGCTCGCCGCCGGGCTGCCGTCGTTCGCCGCCGGCAGTGACGGGGCGGTCCACCTGGGCGACGAGGAGTACGGATACCTGACCCGGCACCGCGCCGAGGTGCTGGCCAGGGTGCTGGACCTGCTCAGGGAGTCGTACGCCCCGATGGGCGGATACAGCGAGCGGCAGCTTGAGCACACCGCGGAGGACCTCGGGCACATCGCCGACTTCCTCGCCGCCGCGCTCTACGTCCACGACGCGAGCCTGTTCACCGACTTCGTCACGTGGACCTGCGAGGTGCTGTCGGCCCGGAAGGTGCCCGCCGAGTCGGTGGTGCTCGGGCTGCGGCTCTTCCGGGACGTGCTGGCCGACTGCCCGCGCGCCCGCGCGCTGCTGGCCGAGGGCATAGAGGCGGTGACCGCCGCCCGCCCGTCCGGCGGCTCACCCCCACAGGTAACGTGAGAGAGACGACTCAGCTGAAGGGGGCGTGACGTGGGAAGACCCCGGCGGCTCCCCCCTCGGCCGGTGGACGTGCGATGGTGAGCGCCCCGGCGGCCGGCTTCACGAGCGAGATCGTCCGCTATCTGCGGGAGATCGAGGAGGCCGACGAGTCCGGCGCCGTCGACCTGGTCTTCGGGATGCTCGACGAGGGCGTTTCCGCGCAGGACGTGCTGCTGCGGGTGATCGGTCCGGCCCAGCGCCGGGTCGGCCGGCTCTGGGCGGTCAACCGGTGGTCCGTCGCCCAGGAGCACGCGGCGTCCGCGGTCAGCGAGCGGGTCGTCGCCGCCGTCGCCCGCAGGGTGAGCCCGCCCCCCACCCGCGGGCGGGTCGTGGTCGCCTGCGTGGAGAGAGAGAATCACGCGCTGCCCACCCGCCTCCTGGCCGAGGTGCTGCGCCTGCACGGATGGCGGGCCGACTTCCTCGGCGCCAGTGTGCCCGCGCCCCATCTGGTCGAATGGATCGGGCAGGCCGGCCCCGAGCTCGTGGCGCTCGGCTGCACGCTGCCCGTGTGGCTGCCCCGCGCGCACCGGGCCGTCGGCGCCTGCCGGGCCGCCGGCGTCCCCGTCCTGGTGGGCGGGGCCGCGTTCGGCGCCGACGACCGGATCGCCCGCCTGCTCGGCGCGGACGCCTGGGCCCCGGCCGCCGACATCGCGGCCGACCTGCTCGACACCGGGCCGCTGCCGCTCGCCGGTGAGAACGGCGCCGAGCTGCCGGCCGACGGCGAGTACGCCTGCCTCGCCCGGCGCCGGGGCGAGCTGCTGCCGCGGGCGCTTGAGCTGCTCGCCGCCTCCTACCCGCCCATGCGGGACTACGGCCCCTGGCAGATGGAGCAGATGACGGAGGATCTCGGGTACGTCGCCGACTTCCTCGGCGCCGCGCTGTATCTCGGCGACGTGTCGGTTTTCACGGACTTCGTCACCTGGGCCTGCATGGTGCTGGCCGCGCGCGGAGTGCCGAGCGAGTCCGTCGTGCTCGGATTGGCCGTCCTGCGCGGTGAGCTGACAGACTGCCCTCGCACCCGGGCGTTCCTCGCCGAGGGTATGAGAGCGGCGGGCGTGGCCCACGGCGCCCCCGATCACCCCGAACCCGAAGAGACGAGCCCCTGATGCAGGACACGCCGCCGTTACTGGTCGAGTACGTCACCCCCGAGCCAGGCACCGCGCGCCTGGTGCTGACCGGCGAGCTCGACTACACCACCGTGGACGAGGCGGCCGAAGAGGCGGACAAGGTGCTCGCGGACAACCCGCGGATGATCGAGCTCGACCTGGCCGGGCTGAGGTTCGTCGACTCCTCGGGCATCGCCGTCGTGATGAACCTCTACCGGAGAGCCGAGGCACTCGGAGCGGCCTTCCGGATCGTCGCGCTGACCGCCTACCTGCGCCATCTGCTGCGGGTCATCGCCCTCGACGACGTCTTCGACCTGCCCGACTGAACCGCCGCCTGAGACAATGGGCCCGTGAGCAGGCGTGCCGTCGCCGTCCGGGTCGAGGGGATCGTGCAGGGGGTCGGCTTCCGGCCCTTCGTGTACGGCCTCGCCACGCGGCTGGGCCTCGCCGGGCTGGTCGGCAACGACGAGCGCGGGGTGTTCATCGAGATCGAGGGCGGCGGCGCGCTCGTCGAGGAGTTCCTGGCCGCGCTGGCCGGCGACCCGCCGCCGCTCGCGGTGATCGACCGGATCAGCACCGGCCCGGCCGCCGTGACCGGCCGCCGCGACTTCGTCATCGCGCCGAGCCTCAGCCGGAGTCTCAGCCGTGGGGACCGGCGCGCGCTCGTCTCCCCCGACGTGGCCACCTGCGACGCGTGCCTTCGCGACGTCGCCGACCCGGCCGGCCGCAGGTACGGCTACGCCTTCACCAACTGCACCTGCTGCGGCCCGCGCTTCACGATCGTCCGTGACGTGCCCTACGACCGGGCGAACACCACGATGGCCGCCTTCCGCATGTGCCCGGACTGCGCCCGGGAGTACCACGACCCCGCCGACCGGCGCTTCCACGCCCAGCCGGTGTGCTGCCCCGCCTGCGGGCCCCGGCTGCGACTGCTCCCCGGCGGCGCCGGACGGACCGCCGAACCAGGGGGAGACCCGCTGGAGGGGGCCGTACGGCTGCTCCGGGACGGCGGGGTGCTGGCGGTGAAGGGGCTCGGCGGTTTCCACCTGGCGGCGCTCGCGGGGGACGAGAGCGCGGTCGCGGCGCTGCGGGCCCGCAAGCACCGCGAGGACAAGCCCTTCGCGGTGATGGCGGGCGACCTCGCCGAGGCGCGGCGCCTGTGCGAGGTGGACGCGGCCGAGGAACACCTGCTGACCGGCCCCGCCCGGCCCGTCGTGCTGCTGCGCCGCCTGCCGGCCGCGAAAGTCGCCCCTTCCGTGGCGCCGGGGAACCGGTGGCTGGGCGTGCTGCTGCCCTACACCCCGCTGCATCACCTGCTGCTCCGGGCGCTGGCCGAGCCGATCGTGCTGACCAGCGGGAACGTCTCCGACGAGCCGATCGTCCACCGGGACGAGGAGGTCCGGGAGCGGCTCGGCGGCGTCGCCGACGCCTTTCTGACCCACGACCGGCCCATCCACGTCCGTACGGACGACTCGGTCGTGCGCGTCTTCCGGGGGCGGGCGTTGCCGATCAGGAGGTCCCGGGGCTACGCGCCCCACCCGCTGCCGCTCGCCGGGGGCGCCCCGCGGCCCGTGCTCGCCTGCGGGGCGGAGCTCAAGCACACCTTCTGCCTGGCCAGGGGCGACCGGGCCTTCGTGTCCCAGCACATCGGCGACCTGGAGAACCACGAGACCCTCAGGTCGTTCACCGAGGGCGTCACCCACTTCATGCGGCTGTTCGACGTGGCGCCCGAGGTGGTCGCGCACGATCTGCACCCCGACTACCTGTCCACGAAGTACGCCCTCGATCGGGCCCTCGACCGGGACGCGGACCTCGTCGGCGTGCAGCATCACCACGCCCACGTCGCGTCCTGCCTGGCCGACAACGGCGTCGCCGGACCGGTGATCGGGGTGGCCTTCGACGGCCTCGGATACGGCCTCGACGGCACGCTGTGGGGCGGGGAGTTCCTCGTCGCCGACCTCGCCGGGTTCGAGCGGGCCGGCCACCTCGCGACGGTGCCGATGCCGGGAGGCGCGGCGGCGATCCGGCAGCCCTGGCGGATGGCGGCGGCCTACCTCGACCTCGCCTACGAGGGCGCCGTCCCCGGCGATCTCGGTGTCGTACGCCGCAACGCCGGCCGGTGGGCGGTGGTGACCGCGATGGCCCGGCAGGGCGTGAACGCGCCGCGCACGTCCAGCGCGGGCCGGCTGTTCGACGCGGTCGCCGCGCTCGTGGGAACGCGCGACGAGATCACCTACGAGGGACAGGCGGCCGTCGAACTGGAGCAGATCGCCGATCCCCGGGTGGACGACGCGTACGCGTGCCGTCTCACCGTCGGTGAAGGGCCGTTCAAGGCGCCGTTCAGGATGCCGGGCGTGGACCTGGTCCGCGCGGCGGCCGACGACCTGCGGTCGGGCGTCGCGCGCGAGGTGGTGGCCGCCCGCTTCCACAACACTCTCGCCCGCGTCGTCGCCGAAGGCTGCGACCACCTGCGGGAGACCACCGGCCTGTCGGCGGTGGCGCTCTCCGGCGGCGTCTTCCAGAACCTGCTCCTGCTCGACCGGGCCGTCACCCTGCTGGAGGAACGCCGCTTCACCGTGCTGACCCACCATCGCGTCCCCCCGAACGACGGCGGCGTCAGCCTCGGCCAGGCCGCCGTGGCCGCCGCCCGCGACCGGCTAGCAGATCCTCGGTAGGGGATCGCCGACCAGCACGTCGACGATCCGGGTGCCGCCGAAGGCGGTCCTGAGCAGCACCAGGCCCGGGGGATCGTCCGCGACGCGGCCGACGATCGCGGCGCCCGCGCCGAGCGGGTGGGCGCGCAGGGCGGCGAGCGCGTCCCGCGCCGCGTCCCCGGCCACGACCACGACGGCCCGGCCCTCACAGGCGACGTAGAGCGGGTCGATCCCGAGCAGCTCGCAGGCCCCGCGTACGACCGGCCGGACCGGCACGGCGTCCTCGTCGACGACGACGGCGACGCCGGAGGCGCGGGCGATCTCGTTGAGTATCGTCGCGACGCCGCCCCGGGTCGCGTCCCGCAGGCACCGCACGGCCCCTGTGGCCTGGAGAAGCGCGGCGATCAGCCCGTTCAGCGGGGCGGTGTCCGACGTGACGTCGGCCTCGATGTCCAGCCCGCCCCGGGCCAGCATGATCGTCACACCGTGCTCCCCGATCGGGCCGGACACGAGCACGGCGTCGCCGGGACGGGCGCGCGCGACGCCGAGCCGCGTGCCCCGGTCGAGCAGGCCCACCCCGGCGGTGGTGACGTAGCAGCCGTCGGCCTTGCCGCGCTGCACCACCTTGGTGTCCCCGGTCACGATCGCCACGTCCGCCGCGGCGGCGGCCCGGGCCATCGAGGCGGCGACCCGCCGCAGGTCCTCGACCGGGAAGCCCTCCTCCAGCACGAACCCGGCGGACAGATACAGCGGCCTCGCCCCGCACACGGCCAGGTCGTTGACGGTCCCGTTGACCGCGAGGTCGCCGATGTCGCCGCCGGGGAAGAACAGCGGCGAGACCACGTAGGAGTCGGTGGTGAACGCGAACCTCGCACCGGCGGCGTCGAACACCGCGCCGTCCTCCAGCGGTTCCAGCAGCGGGTTGCGGAACGCGTCGAGGAAGACCGCCTCGATCAGCGTCTGCGTCGCCCTGCCGCCCGCGCCGTGGGCCATCGTGATGTGCTCCTCACGCACCCGGGCCTTCCGCCGCCGCGCCCGGTCGACGCGTTCGAGCACCCGCTCCTCGCGGCTCGTCACCTCGACGCCTCCCGCATCCGCCGCCGTGAGAAGCGGCCGAAGTTGTAGTAGGCCGCGCAGGCGCCCTCGGACGACACCATGCACGTGCCGATCGGCGTCTCGGGGGTGCAGGCCGTGCCGAACACCTTGCACTCCCACGGCTTGAGCGCGCCCTTGAGGACCTCGCCGCACTGGCACGCCTTCGGGTCGGCCACCCGGCCGCCGGGCACGCCGAACAGCCGCTCCGCGTCGTACGCCGCGTACTTCTCCCGGACGCGCAGGGCGGAGCAGGGGATGAACCCGAGGCCGCGCCACTCGAAGCGCGGCCGCGGCTCCATCACCTCGTCGACGACCCGCAGCGCCCTGGGGTTGCCCGCCCACGGGACGACCCTGGCGTACTGGTTCTCGACCTCCGATCTCCCCTCGGAGATCTGGAGCAGCAGCATGTGGATCGCCTGGAGGATGTCGAGCGGCTCGAAACCCGCCACGACCAGCGGCTTGCCGTAGTCACGGGCGACGAAGCCGTACGGCCGGCAGCCGATGACCGTGGACACGTGGCCGGGCCCGACGAACCCGTCGAGACGCAGGCCGGGGGAGTCCAGGATCGCGGTGATCGCCGGAATGATCATTACGTGGTTGCACATGACCGAGAAGTTCCGCACGCCCTCGGCCGCCGCCCGCAGCACGGTCACGGCGGTCGACGGCGTGGTGGTCTCGAACCCGATGGCCATGAAGACCACCTGCCGGTCCGGGTGACGCCGGGCGATCTTCAGCGCGTCCAGCGGGGAGTAGACCATGCGGATGTCGGCGCCCCGGGCGGCGGCGTCGAGGAACGACCCCCGGCCGCCGGGCACCCGCATCATGTCCCCGAACGAGGTCATGATGACGCCGGGCCGCTCGGCGATGTGGATCGCGTCGTCCACCCGGCCCATCGGGATCACGCACACCGGGCAGCCGGGACCGTGCACCAGCCTGATCGACTCGGGCAGGTGGTCCTCCAGCCCGTGCTTGTAGATGGTGTGCGTGTGGCCGCCGCACACCTCCATGAACGTGTAGGTCCGGCCCGGCTCGCACAGGCCCGCGATCGCGGCCGACAGCGCCCGTGCCTTGTCCGCGTCGCGGTACTCGTCGACGAAGCGCATGATGTCACCCCTCCGCGCCCGCGTCCGGGCCCGAGTCGCGCAGCGCCGCGAGTTCGTCCTCGTACGCCTGGCCGATGCTTTCCAGGAACTCCAGCGCGGCCCTGGCCTCGTCCTCGTCGATCTTCGACAGGGCGAAACCGACGTGGATGAGGACCCAGTCGCCGGGCCGCAGCGGCTGACCGTCGAGCAGGTCGATGTTGACGGCCCGGCGGACCCCGCTCACGTCGACCGTGGCGAGGTCAGGCCGATCGGACGGGATCTCCACGATCTCGCCCGGAATCCCGAGGCACATGGGCCGCCTCCACGATCTGGACCGACTCCAGGACGAGGCGGTCCCCGCCCTCGGCGTCGATGTCGATGCCCCCGCACTTGCCGCAGATCGTCATCGGGTTGTCGCACAGGGCGTTGTGCCCGCAGCCCCGGCAGACGAGCCGGACGGGCTCGACGACCAGGTCGAGCGTCGCCCCCTCGGCCACCGTGCCGGTGGCGGCGAGGCCGAACGCCTGCTTCAGGACCGCGGGGGAGATGCGGAGCAGGGCGCCCGCCCGCACCTGGGCCCGCCGTACCCGCCTGCCCTTCGCGCGGTGCTCCACGGCGTCCAGAACGGCCTCGGCGATCCCGAACTCGTGCATCGCCGTCACACCCCCCTGACCTGCGGGCCCTCGTCGACAGGGCCCGGGCCGAACGCTCCTCCGCTGATGCCGATCAGCAGGTGAGCCGCGACCAGCGAGTGCCGCAGGGCCTCCTCGCGCGGCGCGTCCGCACGCTCCCAGCGGGCCGTGTTGTGCACCTCCACCCTCAACCTGACCAGCCCGTACGGATCGGCCAGCCGCTCGGCGGAGACCCGCAGCTCCGCGTGGATCGGCTGGTGCTCGCAGATGACGCGGCCCGTGCGCTCACCGCTCGGGGAGAGGATCGGCTCGATCTCCCGGCCCCCGGGCACGTGGACCTCGATCGTGCGCCGCCCGCCCGTCAGGGGGATGACGGCCCGGGTCTCCCGCTCGACGGCCTCGTCGAAGCCGAGGTAGTCGTGCCCGGCGACGGTCAGCTTCGGCACCGGCCAGTAGCCGTCGTCCTCCTCCCGCTCCACGGTCCTGCACCTGACGTGCAGGAACCGCAGCCGCAGGTCGATCGTCGCGTCCGGGTCCGCCTCAAGGAGACACTCGGTCACGCCGGCCGACGGCTCGCCGGGGAAGCCCGGCGGCGCGAGCACGCCGAACTGCCAGCGCATGCGGTGCTCCACCGGCGCCGTCATCGGGCCCGCCTCTTTCACGAGCGCCTCCCTCCGGGCTCACCTGACACCACACCACCCGACACCACGCCATTGGGGACCACGGCGATGGCCTCCTTGGCGTGGACCAGCACGACGTCGCCCGGCCGGACGTCCACCAGGGCGACGCTCACCACCTCCCGGCCGCGGCCGGTGTCGGCGAGCGCGAGGCCGGCGTCGAGGAGCCGTACGACGGTGACCGCGACCGCCTCGTCCGAGCAGGTGACACACGTCTCATCACGGCAGTTCATCACGACCCCCGAAACGCCCCCGAAAGACGACCGTACGCCGCCCCGGGCCGGGCGAATTCAAAGGAAGTCGGTGATTACGTAAAGGTCGGTGAAGTCCGGGAACGCGCCGACGGCCCCGGCATGTGCCGGGGCCGTCGGAGAGGGCCTATCCGACGCTTCCGCGCCGGAAGACGGCCACGGCGGCGACGACGCCCAGGGCCGCCAGCGCCACCTGGATGATCAGTTCCAGCCAGTCGATGCCGGGGGTGGTCGCCACTCCGAGGCCTCGCGCGATCGCCGTGCCGATGAGGGCGGCGACGACGCCGATCACCATGGTCAGCCAGATCGGGATGGCCTGACGCCCGGGCACGACCAGTCGGCCGAGAGCGCCGATGATGAGTCCGATGATTATGGCGGAGATGATGCCGCTTACGGCCATGCTGCCACCCTTCTCTAGTTCTGCTGCCCACCTCCTGCCCGTTCCGGGTGATTTGACACATTTTGGGCTGTTGTGTCACGTACGTCCTATGAGTCGGTTCTCCCAGGCCCATGCGGCGATCTCGACGCGGTTGCGCACCCCGAGCTTGGCCTGGATGCCCGACACATGGGTCTTGACCGTGCTGAGCGAGATGAACAGCTCCGCGGCGATCTCCTGGTTGGTACGGCCCCGCGCGACAGCGTGGACGACCTCGATCTCCCGGTTCGAGAGGGGATGTTCCAGACGGGTGGCCGGGTGGGTGGTCCAGTTGGTGGTGAGGTGGCGCAGCAGCCGCAGCGTGACCGAGGGGGAGACGAGGGCGTCCCCGGCCTCCGCGGCCCGCACTGCCTCCACCAGCAGGGCGGGGCCGCAGTCCTTCAGCACGAAGCCCACCGCGCCCGCCCGCAGCGCGCCGTACACGTACTCGTCCAGGTCGAAGGTGGTGACCACGACCACCTTGAGCGGCTCGGGGACCCCCGGGCCGGCCAGGAGACGGGTGACCTCGATGCCGTCGAGCCGGGGCATCCGCACGTCGACCAGGCACACGTCCGGCCGCAGCCGCCGGGCCAGCTCGACGGCCTCGGCGCCGTCGGCCGCCTCGGCGACCACCTCGATGTCGGGCTGGTCCTCCAGGATGAGCCGCAGGCCGCCGCGTACCATCGCCTGGTCGTCGGCCACCAGGACCCTGATCGTCGTCACGCGTCGCGCCGGGACTCTTGGCGGGGGCCGGGCAGGGCGGCGGGCAGTGGGGCAGGCAGGGTGGCGAGCACCGACCAGCCGGATCCGGGGCGCGGCCCGGCCCGCAACGTGCCGCCGAGCGCCTCGACCCGCTCACGCATCCCGAGCAGGCCGTACCCTCCGCGCGATCCCCCCTGCGACCCAGGCGGAGCGTCGTCGGCGACCTCCACGACGACGACGTCCCGGTCCCGCTCCACGCTGACCGTGACCTCGCGGGCCCGCGGCGCGTGGCGCGCGATGTTGGTCAGCGACTCCTGCACCACCCGGTAGACCGTCGAGGCCACCTCGGGCGGCCACGCCGCCGTCTCCTCCTCGCGCGGCAGCCGCAGGCGCACCGGGCGACCCCCGGCCTCGAACCGCCCGACCAGGTCGCCGAGGCGGCCGGGCTCGGCGACACCCGGACCGGCGTCGGGGCCGTCCGCCCCGGCGACGCGCAGCAGGCCGACGACGCGACGCATCGCGGCCAGTGCGTCGGACCCGGCCGCCTCGATCTGGCCCAGGGCGTCGCCCGCCTTCTCCGGGCTCCGCCGCGCGACGAGCCGGGCGGCCTGCGCCTGCACCACGATGCCGGTGACGTGGTGGGCGACGACGTCGTGCAACTCCCGGGCCAGCGCCAGCCGTTCGGCCTGGCGCACCGCCTCCGCGACGGCCCGCCTGCGGGCGTCGAGCAGTCGCGGGCTCAGCCCGGCCACGACGGCGGCGGCCCAGGCCGCGACGTTCATCGCGGTGACCGACGGCACCCCGGCGGCGGACGTGTGCGCGGTGAGCAGGCTGCCGACGGCCACGGCCAGCCCGCCGGCCGCCACGCCGCAGGCCGTACGGACCGGCAGTCTCCTGACCGCCGCGGCGACCAGCACGGCCAGGCCGAGGGCCATCCCGGGACCCGGTTCGGCGGGCAGATCGGCGAACCTGGCGGCCAGGACGGCGGTCGCCGCCACGGCCAGGCCCGCCACCGCCGCCCATGCCCGGTCGCGCCGCCGGAACAGGGCGATGACACAGACCGCGGCGCCGGCGGCGCAGTCGAAGCGCCAGTAGCCCCCGCCCCAGCTGTCGGCGATGAGAGAGGCCCAGAAGGCCAGGACCACGGCGAACACGGCGCCCAGCCCGGCGTCGGCCGCCCATCTCCGCACCCGGCCCCCGGCTGCAGCGCCCTCAGTAAACACAGGGCCGAGGTTACGAGTGCCCTCAGTAAACACAGGGCCGAGGTTACGAGTGCCCTCAGTAAACACAGGGCCGAGGTTACGAGATGGGCGGGCCGCGCAGAACCAGCCGAAAGTATGGTCCCGTGCCGCCCGATTCCCGCTTGCGGCCGATGCCGGAGGCGTACGGGTCCGCGCAGGATGCGGCTTTCATGGAAGCTCTCACGGAACCTCCCGCAGCCCGCGGAACGCGACGCGAGCGCATCACCGCGCTCGACGTGGTGCGCGGTTTCGCGCTGTGCGGGATCCTGCTCGCCAACGTCAAACCCATCGCCCACACCGGAGACGTCCTGCGGGCGGCCGCCCCCGCGACCCCCGACGACGCCTGGATGGGCCTGCTCGTCGAGCAGCGCTTCTTCCCGATCTTCTCGCTGCTGTTCGGCGTCGGGTTCTCGCTGCTGCTGGAGTCGGCCGCCGCCCGGGCCGCCCGCCCGAGGGTGATCCTGCTGCGCCGGCTCCTCGTGCTGCTCGCGGCCGGGCTGGCGCACTTCCTCCTGCTCTGGCCCGGCGACATCCTCAGCACGTACGCCGTCATCGGCCTGCTGGTGCTGCTGCCCTCGACCTGGCTGCCGCGCCGGGTGGTCGCCGGGCTCGCCCCCGTGCTCGTCGCGGTGGCGCTGTTCCTCGGCGGGGAGAGGTTCACCCTGGTCGCCGGACTGTTCCTGCTGGGATCCGCGCTGACCAGATACGGCGTGACGGCCCGGATCGAGCGGTCCACCCGGGTGCCGGCGCTGCTCGGACTGGCCTTCGCGGCCGCGGCGGCGCCCGCCCTGTGGTGGTCGGCCGGTCAGGAGGGCGACGACCCCGGATTCGGGCGGGCGCTCGCCCTCTCCGGGCTGCTGCTCGCGGGGGTCTACGTCTGCGCCCTGCTCGTGCTGCTGCGGACGCCGCTCCGGACGGCGCTGACGGCCGTCTTCGCGCCGCTCGGCCGGATGGCGCTGACCAACTACCTGACCGCGACCGTCCTCGTCCTGCTCGCCGCCCGCCTCTGCGGGTGCTCACCGGAGGCCTGGTCCTCGGCGAGAGTGGCACTGACCTCGGCCGCCATCCTCGCCGTCCAGTGGCTGTGGTCCGTTCTCTGGCTGCGCACGCACCGGTACGGCCCGCTGGAGTGGCTGTGGCGGTGGGCCACCTGGGGCCGCCGGCCGTGAACGGAGCCGTAGAAAGGTCAGGAACGGGGCGGCGCGGTGCTCTCCCGTACGACGAGGGTGGTGGCGAGTTCGACGCGGTGCTGTTCGAGCGGCTCGCCGTCGGCGAGGTGGAGGACCATCCGCGCGGCGGTGGCCCCCATCTGCACAAGCGGCTGCCGTACGGTCGTCATGGGCGGCCCGGCCCACTGGGTGAACGACAGGTCGTCGAACCCGATCACGCTGAGGTCCTCCGGGACGCGCAGCCCGGCCCGTCTGGCGGCCTCGTACACGCCGAGGGCCTGCAGGTCGTTGGCGCAGAAGACGGCGGTCGGCGGGTCGGGCAGGCGCAGCAGTTCGGCACCGTCGCGTAACCCGCCCTCCACATAGAGGGTGCTGATCCGCAGGAGCGCGGGGTCCACGTACACGCCCGCCGCGTCCATCGCGGCGCGGAAACCGTCGAGCCGGGCCCGGCAGCACGGCCACTGGGTGGGCCCGCTCAGCATGGCGATGCGGTGATGGCCCAGGTCGAGCAGGTGCCGGGTGGCGGCCATCCCGCCGCTCCAGTTGGTGGCCCCGACGGACGGCGTCTGGTGCAGCGGCTCCCCGGTCGGATCCAGCACGACCAGGGGGATCGAACGGGTGGCGAGCTGGGACTGCTGCTGCACGGTGAGCTCGGAGAAGACCGCCACGACCCCGGTGGGACGGCGGGCGAGCACCTGTTCGGTCCAGGCCCTGCCGGGGGTGAGCCTGCCCTGCATCTCGGTCAGCACCACGGCGAGCCCGCGCTCCCGCGCGACCTGCTCGACGCCCTGGATGATCTCCAGCGCCCACAGGCTCTCCAGGGCGTGGAAGACCAGTTCCAGGATCGCGGCGGGCTCGCTGTCGCGCCGCCGGTAGCCGTGCTCCCGGAGCACCGCCTCCACGCGCTGCCGGGTGGCCAGGGCGACCCCGGCCTGCCCGTTGAGCACCCTCGACACGGTCGGCGGAGACACACCCGCCAGATGGGCGATCTCGGCCAGAGTCGGCCGGTGCCGGGGAAGCTCCCCGCCGGGGGCCCGGTCGGTCGCGGTCACCGCCCCAGTATGCAGGACAGGCGATCAGGACTCACCCGCGGCTCTCCTCGCTCACGAGAGGCCGCGTACCGTCAGGTTTTGGGGGTGAATGTCGTGTTCGTGGATCGTCGTGACGCCGGGCTCCTCCTCGGCGAGCGCTTGCGTGACCTCCGTGAGGCGAAGGATGGCGTGGGAGACGTGGTCGTCGTCGGGCTGCCCCGAGGTGGGGTGCCCGTGGCGTTCCAGGTCGCCCGGGCCCTCGGCGCCCCCCTGGACGTGATCCTCGTACGCAAGCTGGGCGTGCCGTACCAGCCGGAACTGGGGTTCGGCGCCATCGGCGAGGGCGGGGTGCGGGTGGTCAACCCCGACGTCGTACGGCTCGCCCGGCTCACCGACGACGAGATGGCGGCCGTGGAACGCCGTGAGCGGGCCGAACTGGAGCGCCGTGCCCGCCGGTTCCGCGGCGCCCGCGAGCCCGTCGACCTGGCCGGCCGTACCGTGATCGTGGTGGACGACGGGATCGCGACGGGCGGGACGGCCCGCGCCGCCTGCCAGGTCGCCCGCGCGCACGGCGCGTCCACGGTGGTCCTGGCGGTGCCCGTGGGCGCGCCGGAGACGATCGCGAGCCTGCGCGGGGACGCCGACGAGATCGTCTGCCTGGACACCCCGGACCACTTCTACGCCATCGGCGCCTGGTACGAGGACTTCACCCAGACGAGCGACGAGGACGTCATGGAATGCCTCCACCGGGCTTAGCGCCTCACGGGCTCTGCGGGCACCACTCCAGGTAGTGCTCTATCCGGGCGTCGGGGCCCGGGTAGAAGCACAGCGTCTCCCGTTCCTCGTCCAGCCAGCGCACGAGGTAGGGCGGTGAGCCGTCGGTGTGGTAGAGCGCCAGCACGATCCCGACGCGACCCAGCCTGCCCCGTTGGACGCTCTCGACGACCAGCCGGTCGCCGACCGCTGCCTTCATTCTGATCACAGTCCTCTCATCGCAACCCTGCCGGTGTGGCGACCTCGGTCGTGATCGGCGTCCAGCGGTGCGACAGGCGCCTGGCGAGAGAGGCCGTCGTGGTGTATTCCAGGTCTTCCAGCGGCAGCCGGTGCGGCTCGAAGGGGCCGTGGCGGCGCAGGTAGTCCATCACCTCGGTCGCCTGCCGGCGCGCGCCGTCGAAGGCCGGGTCGTCGAACATGTCGCGCGGGCCGACCAGCCTGCCGTCCTTGATCTGGAAGCCCAGCGCGACCACCCGGGGCGGGCCGTCGAAGCGGGACGGGTGCGCCTGCCCGACGGGCACCGGCATGAACGGAGCGTGGTGCGAGCCGCGCATGCAGCCCGCCACCGAGTACGCGAAGGCGAACGGCTCCAGCGCCTCGCCGACGGTCGGCAGGCCCGACTGGCAGCGTACGATCATGACCGGATCGTCCTTGCCGACGTACCTCCCGGCGATCAGCGACAGCCGCTGGGTGCTGGTCGCCGCCGCGGTCGTGCCCAGCGTCTTGGACCGTACGTCGTGGACCACGTAGCGGGCCGGGGCGCCGATGTACATGAGCATGTCGTACAGCTCGGCCGGGCAGTCGAAGACGATGCGGCGGTCCTCGCACAGGTCGTACACCTCGAACGCGAACCCGGCGTGCATCTTCTCGTCGATCACCAGGCCGGCGGTGTTGGACGGGTCGGCGAACATCTTGTAGAGCGGCAGGTTCCACGCGCCCGGCTCGGTCTTGTCCGCGAGGAAACACAGCACGGGCTCGGACGGCCGCTCCTCGAACTCCATCTCCGCGTAGCCCGGGCCCATGCCGCGCAGGTTGCCGGAGAAGGCGTCCGACAGCAGGTCCTGCCCGGCGCCGTACAGGCCGAGATCCTTGGCGATGTGGGTGGTCGCCTGGAAGGTGTCCCAGGCGAAGGAGTGGATCAACCCCGCCTCAGGGCCGTACGTGTGGGTCATGATGAGCGAGATGTCGTCGCCGCAGCTTTCGACGTAGCCGTCGACGAGCAGCCCCGATGACTTCGCCCGCTCGATCTCCCGCCTGGCCTCGGCGATCAATCGGGGGTGCACGGCGGAGTGGCCGACGAAGCCTCCGGTGTCGGCCTTGATGACGCTCAGCGTGATCATGGTCATCACCTCCAAATACACTCTTATCTGTATTTTTGGGAATAAAAAGAGCACTAGGTCACAAATAGGGCGGGTCTTCCGTACGGCGGGTAGGAGTGGGCTGAGGACAGGGCCCTGGGCGGGCGCGGGGGGAGTGCCGCCATGAAGATCAGAGATGTGATGTCCACGCCCGTGGTGGTCGTCCCGCCGGTCACCCCGGTGCGGGACGTCGCACGGCACATGGACTACTCGGGCGTCGGATGCGTCGTCGTCTCGGAGGGGCAGGGCGTCACGGGCGTCGTGACCGACCGCGACCTCACCCTTCGCGTACTCGCCCGCGGGGAGGACGCGGACACGCCCGTCGGCCGGGTGATGTCGGAGCGTCCCGTCGTGGTGCGGCCCGGCGACGAGGTGGAGGTGGCGTTCGACACCTTCCGCCACCACTCCTTCCGCAGGCTGCCCGTGGCGGACGAGGAGGAGGGGGTGGTCGGCATGCTGACCATCGACGACCTGCTCCTCCAGATGCATCAGCTCACCGCCGACCTGCTCACGCCCGTGGTCAAGGAGATCAGCGAGCCGCAGCGGCAGAGCGACTAGATGCGGCGCCGGTACGGCGTGATCACGGGGCGGGCGCGGGCGCGGGCGTGGCCTCCGGCCGAGGAGTGGCGGGAGATCATCCGGCGGGTGCGGGAGGAGGCGTCCCGGGAGCGCCTGTCTCTGCTGGCCGCGGGCATCGCCTTCTGGGGAACGCTGTCGGTCTTCCCGAGTCTGATGGTCGTGGTGGCGGTCTACGGGCTGGTTGCCGACCCCCGGCAGGTGGCCGGGCAACTGGCGTCGTTCACCCGCCCGCTGCCCCCGGACGTCGGCCGGCTGCTCGTCTCCCAGCTCACCCACGCGGTGCGCGCCGGGCGCCAGGGTTTCGGCGCGCCCCTGGCGCTCAGCCTCGTTGCGCTGCTGTGGGCGTCGTCCCGTGCCGTCCAGGCGCTGGTCCGGGCCGTCGACGCGGTCTACAGCGGCCGGCGGGAGCGCGGCTTCCTCCGTACCCGGCTGACGGCCCTGCTGCTCACGGTCGCGGCCATCGCCGGGACGTCCGTCCTGCTGGCGCTCGTGGCCGCGTTCCCGGTGGTGCTGGGGCACCTGGGGCTCGGCACGGCCGCCCGCGCCGCCGTCTCGGCCGGGCGCTGGTTGATGCTCGTCCTGCTCTTCGGTGCGGGGCTGGCGCTGCTCTACCGGTATGTCCCCGGCGCCCGGCTGGAACCCGGACGGCGCCCCGGGTGGCACACGGTCGGCTGGGGCGTGGGGCTCGCCGTACCGGCCCTGCTGCTGGTCTCGGTGGGCCTGTCGGTCTTCGTCAGCGGCTTCGGCCGCTTTGACCAGACGTACGGCGCTCTGGGCGCGGTGGTCGTGCTCATGCTCTGGCTGTACCTCTCCTCGCTGGTCGTGCTGTTCGGCGCGGAGATCAACGGCGCGATCGAACGTCATGCGCGAGAGGCGAGTCCCAAGCGTGCCCCGGACCGCCCCTCGAATGACCGTTCCTGACGCGTCGGGATGGTGGTGCACTGCACGGCATTTGTCGCGATAAATCGTAGATTGTTTGGGCAGTAGGGGAGGCGTGCCCGACACCGGTCGTTCCCCAGGCAACGGCATCTCCAGCGTCTTCCCCTCACTCCCTGGTCAGAGTGAAGGGACACTCGAGCCGGCCGACTCTCCGACGTCTCCTGACCGGCCGTCCCCCGACCGGCCGGTGCCCGAGCCGGCTGCCGACACCGGTGGCGTGGGCGGCGGTGAGGGCGGCGGTGAAGCGGACCGGGACACGCGCGCCGACACAAGCGCCGGCACGGACGGTGGCACCGGCGGAGGTACGGACGACGGCACGGGCGACGGAGTCGCGATGACGCCCCTCGACCGGCCGTTCGGCATGCCGGGGCGCCCTCTGCGGAGCAACCCGTTCATGTTCGGCCTGACCGGAGCCCTCGGCGTGCTCACCGCGTGGCTGCTGGTCCAGACGATCGCCAGCGCGGGTTCGGCGCTCGTGCTGATCGTGGTGTCGTTGTTCCTCGCCATCGGCCTCAACCCCGCGGTCGAGGCACTCCAGCGCCGCAACCTGTCCCGCCGCGTCGCGATCACGATCGTGTTCGGATCGGTGATCGCGTTCTTCGTCGCCTTCGGCCTCGCGGTCGTGCCGCCGCTGACCGAGCAGACGTCCGGGTTCTTCGGCCACCTGCCGGAATACGTGCAGCAACTGCAGAACCACCCGCTGATCCGCTCGGTGGACGAGCGTTATCAGGTCCTGGACAAGCTCCAGCAGTACGTGACCGGCGACAGGCTGGCCACCCAGATGTTCGGCGGCCTCCTGGGCGTGGCGAGCGTGCTGATCAGTGCGCTGTTCAGCGGGTTCACCGTGCTCGTGCTGACGCTCTACTTCCTCGGGTCCCTCAACTCCATCAAGGAGACGGCCTACCGGTTCGTGCCGCGCTCGCGCCGTACGCGGGTCCGCCTGCTCGGCGACGAGATCATCAACCAGATCGGCGGCTACGTCGCCGGAAACCTGATCATCTCGTTGATCGCCGGAGTGGTGACCTTCCTGTTCCTGTCCATGATGAAGGTGCCGTACGCGCTGGCGCTGGCCATCTTCGTCGCGGTCACCGACCTGATCCCGCTGGCCGGCGCGGTCATCGGCGCGGTGGTGGCCTCCGGGGTGGGCTTCCTCGTGTCGGTCCAGGTGGGCATCGCCTGCGCCGTGTTCTTCATCGTCTACCAGCAGGTGGAGAACTACTGGATCTCGCCGAAGGTCTTCAAGTCGTCGGTCGACGTACCGCCCGTGGCGACCATCCTGGGGGCGCTGCTCGGCGGCGCCCTGCTCGGCATCGTCGGAGCGCTGCTCGGGATCCCCCTGGCGGCCGCCCTGCTCCTGATCGCCCGCGAGGTCGTGCTGCCCCGCCAGGATCGGTTGTAGCAAGTCTTATCCGATTGTCTCCGTTCATATCTGTTCCGAACGGCGCACGCGCTCCGGGTGACGAGAACGTACGCTTTCGGCATGGGCACTCTCGGCGGTTTTCACCGGTGTCTGCGCGGCGGCGTTTTGTGCGTCGGCGTTTGTGCGCCGGGGTCTGTGAAAGGCGCGTCGGCCGGGCACTCGAACGGCCCGTTGCCGTGGCACCGTAGCCGCCCTCCGACATCGCCTTGAGGCGGGTGAAGCCTGGCCGCTGTGGTCCGGGAGTGACGTCCGTACGGGCCTCGACGATCGGAGGGACGTGTATCCGCAGGAGGGGCCGCCGGTCATGCGGGTTCCCTTTCGGATCGCGGCCCTGTGGATACGCGTCGTGCTGCTTGTCATCCTGCTCTGGGGCGCTTTTCTGACCGTTCTGAGCATTTTCCCGCGTGAGAGCACGGTCGCCGAGCTCCAGGCGGCGCTGCGCGCGGATCAGGTCACGTGCGTGATCTTCTTCGAGGGCGATCCGGTGCGGTTACGGTGGTCCACCGGCCCTTTGTTGTGGTACAGCGTCGATCGGGTCACGGACGCGGCCCGCGTCCGCCGTGAACTCGTGCGTGAATCCGAGGCCGCCGATCAGCACCCGTTGGTCATCTGGCGCTGGACCAGCAATCAGAACAACCCGCGTTATCCGTCATGGCCCTTCCAGGTGCCCTTCCCCGGCGCGCCCTGGATCGTCGGCGGCGCGTGGCTCGCCGCTCTCCTCACCATGCTGGGCGCGGGCCAGCCCCGCTGGGGCAACAGATGGGCCTGGTTCTGGCTCTTCTGGGTGGGTGAGGTGGGCGCGATCCTGTTTCTTCTCCTGGAGCCGCGGTCCCTCTGGTACGGGCTGGAGCCGCAGAAACCGATCCTCAGCCCGATGCGTGGAGGCCACGGCTGCGTGCTGTCCATCTGCCTCAGCCTCGTGGGCGCCGGCCTCGCCGCCACCGGGATCTCCAGAGCGATCCAAGCCCTGGCCGATCTTCTGGCCACCGTCCCCTGACTCCTCGACCGGAGATCATGTCCGGCCGGCCTCCGAGGCACCGCCCGAGCCACACCGCCCGAGCCGGCTGCCGGCTCCGCGGGCTCTTCTCCCGCACTCCCGGCCACCGTGGTCGCGGTAGTGCCCTGCTGTTCCCCGTTCCAGGCCTTCTGCGGCGGTTGTTTTCTGTTCAAACAGTGCGACATGGCAGATGTCGCATATACAGCTAATCGGGAACTTACCTGTAGCTCCAACAATTCCCGGTGCGCCGGTGTTCGTGGCCGGGTGGTGTGAAAGAATTAAGACAGGATTTCGAATTTCTCGGGGAGGTGCGATGGATATGTTCGACGATGATCCTGAGCGCCCCCAGCGTTCTAATGCCAGCGGTGACATCGGCGACGACTGGTGGGAGCAGCTCACCGCCGGCTCGCCCCTTTGGTCGTCCGAGGGCGCACTTGCCCGTGAATACGTGCCGGTTGTCGATCCCGATGCACGGGAGCGCGCGAGCCGACGCGGTATCCCGGCGAGTTTCCCCTTAATTCGAGCATTTACGACTCGTGCCGGTATCGCTGCCGTTGACGACTCCATTGCTGACGAAACGGTGATTGGCCTCGCCCCTGATGGCGCTCCTGACCATGCCGACAGCCCCGGCCCTGGAGTCGGTTCCACCGCCCCTGCCCCTCACGCGGGGGATGCCGACAGCAGCGCCCCCGGCCCTGCCGGTGCCGATGCTGATGCCCTGAGCGCCGATGCCGCGCGCACGGATACCGCGCGCACGGATGCAGGGCGCACCGATGGCGGTGCCGCCGACGGTGCTTTTCCTGACGGTGATCCTCCTGGTTGTGCTTCTCCCGATTCGGCTTGTCCGGATGGCGCCGGGGGTGCCTACAGCGGTGCTTCCGGCGGCGCTTCTGCTGGTGCTTCTGGTGGTGAGTCCGGTGGCGCGTCTGGCGGTGCCGCGGGCGCCGGCCGCAATGATGCGGGCCCGGACCGGGATGCTTCTGGTGCTGGTGGCAGCGGTGCATCGTCGTGGGTGGCGGTGGCGGCGGTTGGTGAGGCGGCGCGGGTGGTGGCGCTGGTGCCGGTGCCCGAGTCGGCGGAGGTGTGCCTGGCCGAGGCCGAGGAGTTGCTGGCGGCCCGCGACCGCATCACTTCGGCGCTGGCCGCCCGGGTCGGCCGGGTGCATCGGACCGGGGAGGCGAAGAACCATGGGCACGCCTCCACCAGATTGTGGCTGCGCAGCGTCGGGGGGATGACCATCCCGGGTGCGGGCCGGTTGGTGACGATGGGCATGGAGTTGGGTCGTCTGTCGCGGGTGCGTGAGCGGTTCGCCGAGGGCAGCTTGCCCGAGGGGATTGTGGAGGCGATCTGCACGGCCACTGCGGGGTTGACCGACGAGCAGGCGACCACCGCTGAGGCGATTTTGCTGGAGTTGGTTGGTTCGGCGGGGGCGGCGGAGGTGGCCAAGGCGGGGCGGTATCTGCGGGCGGTGCTGGACCCCGACGGCCACGAAAGCGATGAGCAGGCCGATTTCGACCGCCGGTTCTTCCGGGTGCGGCGGCGCAGGAACGGCGGGCTGGAGGGAGAGTTCTACCTCCCGGTCGAAGCCGCCGCGCGGTTGCAGCAAATGCTCGACGTCTACGCCAAGCCCAAGGCCGAGGGCGACGACCGCACCCCGAGCGTGCGGAACGCGGATGCGTTCATCGCGTTGCTGGAGAACAAGATCGCGACTGAGCTTCTGGTGCTGGTCACCGCCGAATCCCTCCCCGACGACCCCCCAGCCGGCGAACCCTCAGGCACTGCCCCCTCAGGCGATCCCACAGCCGACCACTCAGACGCCGACTCGAGCGACGGCTCCTGTCCCGACTGCTCCGGCACCGGCCCAGGCCCTAGTCCTGACCCCGACCCTTCGGGTACCGGCCCCGCCTGTGGGACCTGTGCCGACGAGACCTGTGCTGGTGCGGCCGACGCCACCGGCGAGCCCTCCGCCGCCGGCTCCGCCTCTGATCCGCCGCCCGAGCACGGCGATCCTCCTGGTAGTCACACTGGGGAAAGCCCAGGCGGGGACTGCCCTGTCGGCGACTGCCCGGCGGGGGACTACCGGCATGCCTTCGCGCCGGGTGATACGCCGCACGGGATGCCGGGGGCGGGCTCCGACGCGCCGTCGGGTGCGGAGGGGAGCACCTGGCGGGGAGGCAGCGCCTGGCTGGGGGGAGATGCCCGGGTGGGACGCGAGGCCTGGCCGGGAGGCAGCGCCCGGCGGGCAGGTGGTGCCTGGGCGGGGGTGGGGGTGAACAGTCCGCCGCCGGGGGTGTGGTTGCGGGGGTTGCCGGGGTTGATCCTGGCGACCGGGCAGCTGCTGCCTGTTGCCAGCGTGCACCGGCTGGCCCGCACCAGCACCCTGGTGCGGATCGTGATGGACGCCGGTGGGCAGGTGCTGGACATGGGCCGCAAGGTGCGCCTGGCCACCCCGGCGCAGCGGCGGGCGGTCTTCGCCCGGTATGCGACCTGCTGGGTGGACGGCTGCCCGCTGCCCGCCACGATGTGCCAGATCGACCACGCCGAGGACTGGTGCAGCGGCGGGCCGACCGACCTCAAGCTGCTGGGGCCGGCGTGCCAGTTCCACAACCGCGACCGCTACCGCCGCCCCGCCCGCTACACCCGCCGCAAGATCGGCGACGACCGCTGGGCCTTCATCTACCGCAACCCCCGCACCACCCGACTGAGGGTGTAGCAGATGGGGGGAGAGGCGAAACCGGTGCCAGGCGTAGACACTCGGCGCCGCCCTGCCCATGCGACAGGGCCGGGCGCTGTGCGGGGTCGCCTTCGCGGCCGGTACGGTCGCCGCGCTGGGCCGCACCAGCGAGGCCACGCTCACGCTGCCGGTCGGCCGGCTCCTGCTCGTCGTGGCCGTGGCCGCCCTGGCGGGGCTGGTGGCCGGGCTGCTGCCGGCCCGCCGCGCCGCCCGGCTCGACGTGCTCGCCGCGATCGCCACATCCTGACCGCCGCTTGGCCACGCGAAGAGGGAAACGGGCGGGGGGCGAAGGGTATGAGCGGGATGCGCCGCTTGCACCCAGGAGCGGCCGGAGCGGAGGTGGAACGGATGGGCGGCGACAGAGCAGGGAGAGGGAGGGTCCGGGCTGTGGCGGGGCACGTCCGGCCCCTCGCCCTCGCCGTGCTCCTCGTCGCGATGTCCGGTGTCACGCGCCCCGGTCACCTGATCCCTGAACTCGCGGAGCCGGTCTCGTCCACGGCACTCGTCGCCCCCGCCGATCCCGGCCCCGGCCCTGGTCCCGGCCATGACGGCCATTCGTCCGGCTCGGCCCATCCGACCGGCGCGGGCCGTCCGGCCGGCGCGGCCGCCGCCGCCCATCCCGCCGCCGGCCATCCGGCCGCCGCGCCGCACGCCGTGGAACCCGTCCACCTCAAGGGACACGGCAATAGACACGGCAGGGGGCACGGCGGCAGGGTCTACGGCGGCGGTGGTCAGCGGACGGGTGGAGTCAACTCGGCCAGCGCCCCCACGATGGACAGCCCGCCCTACCAGCTGAGCACGGGCCGGCACAACGTGAACGCCCCGGCGGGCAACAGCGCCGTCGACTACTCCGGCGTCCAGCAGGTGTCGAGCGTCAGCATCTACACCAACACGATCAACGGCAACTGCGGGAGCGGGGCCCGCCACTGCTCCATCAACCAGAACCTCCAGAGCGCCGAGGGCAGGGGATACAACGGGCGCTGAGTACGGAGCTGAGTACGGAACGGGCGTCCTCCCCACTGGGAGAGGACGCCCGTCGCTGGTGGATCAGGGCCGGATCAGGGCCGGATCAGAGCGCGCCGCTCTCGATGGCCTGCTTCAGGGCGCCCTGGAGCTGCTGATGAGCGGCGGTGCCGTTCGCGGCGACGAAGTCGATCAGCGAGTCGTCCGCCTCGAAGGCGAGGTTCTCCGTCACCCGGGTCTTCCCGCCGGGCAGCGGGCTGAATTCGATCTTCTGGTGCGTGACCACGTTGGGCTGCGACCAGCTGTCGGTCTCGTAGTAGAACTCGCCCTGGTGGAGGCGCTGCTGCGCGTGCGTCTTGCTCACCACGATCGTGCCCTGGTACGGGATCTCCTCGATCGCCGTGAGGTTGCGGTAGGTCGTGGAAGCCGCCTTCCACTCCTTGTGCGTGACGACCCGCTTCAGGAACGGGTTCTTGCCGATGTGGTTGTTGAAGTTCGAGTATTTGTAGAAGGTCTGCGGCATCGGCGAGTCGATGTCGACGGAGATGCTGTTGACGACCCGGCTGCGGCCCGAACCGGGCGCGGGCGGGGTGGCGTCGGTGAAGTGGTAGGTGTCGTACACGCTCTGCCATTCGAGGGCGATGTCGGCGTCGCTCTCGGTCGTGTCGGCGTGCGCGGGGTTGGTCAGGGTGGTGACGACGAAGGCGGCGGCGAACATCTGGGCCGCGACCACCCGAAGGATCTTTCTCACATGTACCTCAAAGAGCGAGGAAAAAGGGTACGAGTGATCTTTTACCGAAATCGCTCCAAAATCCACTAGAGGTTCGATACCGAAGCGATCACGACACGTGGTCGGCGCAACAGGGAGTCGGGTCCGGCACCTCGGCCGGCGCGATCCGCCCGCCCGGGGCCGGTCCCGGAGCAGGCATGGCGAGCAGGGTCATCAGCCCGTCCCGCCAGACCGGGCGGACGTGCCCGTTGGTGACCAGAACCACGTCGTCGGCCGGAGGCTCGGTTTGGGCGAGCACGACGACGCGGTCGATCGCCGTCCGGTCCAGCAACTCGCCGACCGTGAGCGTCCCCGGCAGGTCGTCGCCGCCGGGGAACAGCACGACCCGCCCGCCGGTGCGGGCCGCGTGCTCGGCCGCCGCCACCGCCGCGCCCTCCGCAGCCGGTCCCGTACGGCTGTCGCCGAGAGCGACCGACACCCCCTCGGGGAGCCGGGACGTCTCCAGGTGCCCGGCCAGGGTCAGCGAGCAGGCGACGTGCGGCAGGCCGCCGGTGCGGACGAAGTGGGTGCAGCCGACGACCCCGGACGACAGGCCGAGCGCCTCCACCACCTGGTGGAGGAGATGCTCGGCCTGGGCCACCATACGGGCGCCGTTGTCCAGACCGGCGATCATCGGCGCGGCACGATCCAGACGGGGTTGCTGTAGAACCACAGGTCCTTCCAGGGGTCGGCGTCGCCGGGCACGTCCATCGCCGGGCCGTGCGGGTCCACCGACGCGCCGAGCAGGCCGGGGGCGACGCGGTTGCCGTCGGTGCCGCGCAGCCGTACGTAGACCGGGTGGTCGACGGCCCCCACCTGGTAGGTGAAGGTGACGGTTCCGGTGTTCCTCCCGACCTCGTACGACGTGACGACCTTGGTCTTCGGGGTGGTGAACACGTCCTTGTCGGAGACCGGGCCGGTCACGTCGCCCTGGATGACGTCCACCCGGGCCAGCGTGGGGATGAACTGCGCCCAGTTGGGCCGGTTCGCCAGCGTGATCTGGATGGACACCTCGACCCTGGTGCCGGGGCGGACCGACAGCGTGTCGCCGAGGGTGACCCCGTTGTCGCCGCCGTTGCCGCGCGCCCGGGCGCGGACGACGAGGCCGCTGATCAGGCCGCCGTGGTCCACCCAGACGCGGCCCCGGCGGATGCCGTCCATGACCGCGCCGTACGCGAAGGAGGTCGCGCCGACGTGGGTGCGGCTGTAGTAGCCGGGCCAGAAGTCGCCGTTGGACAGGTTCGGCACGCCCTTGTAGACCGGGTCCTCGTACCGGCCGTTGGCGTTGAAGTCGCTGTCCGGCCCGCGGTCGCTCGCGTCTCCGTAGACGGTGTGCGAGTCGGAGTTGGCGGTGATCCACCAGGGCCTGCCCTCGGCGAGCAGGCTGTCCCACAGGCCGCCGACGGTCGCGGTCATCCAGTCGAAGCCGCCGAAGGTCCGGTAGCTCTCCGCCGGATAGCCGGGGAAGGAGTCGGCGCTCTGGCTGTTGTCGTAGTAGCCGCGTCCGGAACCGGGCCCGTTGGGCTTCGGGATTCCGGCGGCCTGGTGGCCCGGAGCGCCCTCCATGCCGACCGCGATCCCCGGCGCCGCGTCGCGCCAGGCGCGGATCTCGTGCGGGGAGTCGATGCCCTTGCGCGCGGGGTGGTTGGCCAGGAACAGCGCGTCCGGGACACGGCGGCGCTTCACGGCCTGGGCCAGGAAGTCGAGCCCGGCGATGGCGAGGGCCTCGTTCTGCGGGGTGCTCGCCGTGGCACCCTTCACCGACCCGTCGAAGGAGTTCTCGAACTCCTTCAGCGTCTCCACCTCACCCCGCCCCGGCGCCACGAACACCGTGCCGTGCTCGGCGGCCGGGATGTTCCACTCAAGGCCCTGGAAGACGAGGGTGTCCCTGACCGCCTGACGCGCCGCGACGATGTCGGGGTTGACCTTCTCCACGCCGATCTTGGCGTGGGTGACGCTGCCGTGGTCGGTGACGACCATCCAGTCGAGGCCGTACGCGTTGGCGTGCCGCACCTGGTCGACGACCCGGTACATGGCGTCGGAGCTGTACTGCGTGTGGATGTGGTGGTCACCCGCGAGCCACAGGAAGCCGTCCTTCGGCTCCCGGTCGTCCCGGCCGGCGGCGGCGGCCGGTCCGGGGGCGCCGAGCACGCCGGCGGCGGTCAGGCCCGCGCCGAGCAGTCCGGCCCGCCGGAACATCTGACGGCGCGAGAGCTCACCCGGCGACAGCGCCTCGTCGGGGACGTCCATGTCCACGACCGCCGCCGTCTCCCCGGGGTCCTGGTCGTGGTCGTGGTCGTGGCTGTGGGGATGACTGTGGGGATGACTGTGGGGGTGGGGATGCGCGTGCCCCTCGCTCATGTGCGGTGCCCTTTCGTTCCGCCGGGGGGATCGCTCCGGCTCCGAATGCACCCTCGCGGCAACGGCTGAACCTCACGTGAACTCCGGAGACCGCCCAGGGAGCCGGGGCTTTACCGGTCAGGTCAGGTCCCACAGCAGGCGGTAGTAGGCGATGCGCTCCGGATCGGGGGCGACGCCGTACGCCTCGTACACCTCGCCGTCGTGACCCGGGCCGTAGTTCCACTCGGTGCTCCAGGCGGCGACCGCGAGGTCGGCCCACCGGTCGGCCACGCCCAGCGACCCGAGGTCGACGTGCCCGGCGACCGTCCCGTCGTCGTGCAGGAGGGTGTTGGGGGCACAGGCGTCGCCGTGGCAGACGACGAGCCGGTCGGGAGCGGGCGGGCGGCCGAGACGCCGCCGCGCCTCGGCCCGGCCGAGGCGCTCGCCGGCCCGCCGGAGGCGGTGCTCGACCCCCCAGTCGTACGGGCACCGTGCCACCGGCAGCGCGTCGTGCAGCAGGCGCAGGCCACGGCCGATCGCGGCCGCGGCGGTGCGGGGGTCGGCGTTCCAGCGCGGATCCACCGCCGAGCGGCCGGGGAGCGCGGCGGTGACGAGCCAGGCGCCGTCGGCGTCCGATCCGTACGCGAGCACGCGGGGGACGGTGGTCCACTGCCGCGCCCAGGTCAGCCGTTCCGCCTCGCGCGGCAGGTCGATCTCGGGGGTGCCGGTGGCGGCCCACTTGACGTACCTGGTGCCACCGGCACCGTCACCCGGGCCGTCGAGCCGGAACGTGAGGCCGCCGAGCTCGTTGCGCCAGACGGGGGTGACGGCGTCGCTCCCGGCGAGTTCGGCGACGATGCGCGGCACGTCGACGGGTCCGGCCGGAACCGAGGCGATCGGGGGACGGCTCACGACCGACATTCTCGGTCATGAAGCAGAGCGGTCATGAAGCAGTGCGGCCATAAAGCAGTGCGGCCATAAAGCAGTGGCGGCCTCGCCTCGGCAGACGGTTGACTCGCCCCGTGATCGTGATATCCGCAGCTTCCGGCGCGCTCGGCCGCCTCGTCGTCGACCATCTTCGTACCCGGGCGGAGGTGGTGGCCGCGGTACGCGACCCCGGCCGGGCGCCCGAAGGCGTGGCGGTGCGGCGTGGCGACTACGACGACCCGGCGAGCCTGCGTGAGGCGTTCGACGGGGCCACGCGTCTGCTGCTCATCTCCTCGCCGGAACTCGACACCGCGCGCCGGATCGGACAGCACCTGAACGCCGTGGCCGCGGCCGAGCAGGCGGGAGTCGGCGCCGTCGTGTTCACGAGCTTCCTCGGGGCCGGCGCCGCCGCGACCGGCATGACGGAGGCCTACCACGCCACCGAGCAGGCGATACTCCGCAGCGGCCTGCCGTACACGTTCCTGCGCCACCCCTTCTACAGTGACGCGTTCGTGCCGCGGGCCGACGACGGCGAGATCACCAGCAGCACCGGAGGCCGTGGGCTGAACACGGCGTTCCGGGCGGATCTCGCCGAGGCGGCGGCGAACGTCCTGACCGGCGAGGGGCATCTGGGCCGGGCGTACGACCTCACCGGACCGCTGTGGAGCTATCCGGAGGTCGCGGAGGCGCTCGGCGTGCCCTACCGCGAGGTGCCCGACGCCGGATCGGGCCCCATGAGCTGGATCAACGCGCGGATCCGCGCGGGAGCGCTGGAACAGCAGACCGGCGACCTGGAGGCGTTGCTCGGCAGGCCCGCCGAGACGGTCGCCGGACGTGCCCTGAAGAGCCTGACGGAAGTAAACAAAAAGTAAACTTTACTATTGACAGTGCGTGTGAACGGGTGTTGCATCGGCAACCACACTCCGAATCACTCCCCCCGGACCGGAGACCCCCATGCGCAAACCCCGGTTACTCCTGATCGCGGCGGCCCTGGCCGTCGGCCTGGCCGGCGCCCTGAGCGGTATTCCCGGCAACGAGCGGGCCGAGGCCGCCATCGGCCCGGTCACCTGGTCGGACGAGTTCAACGGCGCCTCGGGCAGCGCCGTCGACCCGGCCAAGTGGAAGTTCGACATCGGCGGTGGCGGCTGGGGCAACAACGAACTGGAGTACTACACCAACTCCACCCGGAACGTGTACCAGGACGGCCAGGGCCACCTGGCCATCACCGCCCGCAAGGAGAACCCCGCCGGCTACCAGTGCCACTACGGCACCTGCCAGTACACCTCCGGCCGCATCCTGACGGCGGACAGGTTCAGCCAGGCGTACGGCCGCTTCGAGGCGAGCATCAAGATTCCCAAGGGGCAGGGCATCTGGCCGGCCTTCTGGATGCTCGGCGGCGGCAACTGGCCGAACACCGGTGAGATCGACATCATGGAGAACGTCGGCAACGCGCCGAACACGGTCTACGGCACCGTGCACGGCCCCGGCTACTCGGGCAGCGGCGGCGTCGGCGGCAACCGTACGATCGGGGCGCCCCTGGGCGACGCCTTCCACAACTACCGGGTCGACTGGTCGCCTGGCCTCATCGTCTGGTACCTCGACGGGGCGGAGTACTTCCGCGTCACCCCGGCCGACATCCGCGGCAACCAGTGGGTGTTCGACCACCCGTTCTTCATGATCCTGAACGTCGCGGTCGGCGGCTACTGGCCGGGCAACCCCGACGGGACCACCGCGTTCCCCCAGACGATGCTGGTCGACTACGTCCGCGTCTCCGCCTGGAACAACGACGGGAGCGGCACCGGCACCGCGCTCAGATCCGCCATGAACGGCCGCTGCGTGGACATCCCGAGCGCCAACCCCGCCGACGGCGCCCGGCTGCAGATGTACGACTGCAACGGCACCGTCGCGCAGCAGTGGTCGGTGAACGGCGACGGCACCGTGCGCGCCATGGGCAAGTGCATGGACGCCGCCGCGGCGGGCACCGCCAACGGGACTCCGATCCAGCTCTACACGTGCAACGGGACCGGAGCCCAGCGCTTCACGCTCACGCCGGCGGGAGACCTGGTCAACGTCCAGGCCAACCGGTGTGTGGACATCGTGGACCGGGGCAGCGCGAACGGCGCCCTTCTGCAGCTCTGGGACTGCACCGGCGGGTCCAACCAGAAGTGGACCCGCGGCTGAACGTCAGTGGCCCTCTTCCTCGTCGTCGGCAGTGAGCGCCCCGCTGCCGGGGGCGGCCGGGAGGTAGACGTGCTGGTGTCCGCTGCCCGCGTCGACGCTGACCGCGTCGAGGGCGGTGGCCCCGACCGACCAGGTGAAGACCGCGTCCATCCGCTGCCGGGCGGCGAGGGACAGCATGTTCGTGCGGGCCGGTCCCGTGAGCGCCTGCGCGGCCGCGAAGCTGTCGACGGTGGTGGCGAGCTGCCGTACGGCGGAGGCGAGACCCGACCTCGCCAGGTTGGTGTACGTCTCGCCCGAGGGCGGGTCGGCGAACGACTGGACGGCGGCGGCGGTCGCCTGCCGCCAGTTCGCGATGTCGGCGCCGGTGGCCTTCTCTGGCTTCCCGCCCTCGGGGGAGGCGGTGGTGGAAGCGGCGGCGGGGGCGGCGGCGTCCTCCACGGGCATCACGCGTTCCAGCCCTTCCAGCACGGGCACGAGCTTGTCGCGGGTGGTGCGGGCCAGCGCGGTCAGCTCCTTGATCTGCGCCTTGTCGCGGACGGCGTCCTCGGCGCGGATCCGGTTCACCGCCTGCTCGGTCGAGTCGGGCCGGGTCGCGGCGAACACCACGCCACCGGCCACCACCGCGCCGAGCACGAACACGGCCACCAGCGTGAGCACGCGGTGGCTCCTGGCCGGCTGCCGGGTCACCGTCGGTTCGCTACGCCGGCTCATTGCTGCCACCTCCTGGTCGAAGTTCTCCGCGGGGAGTGATAGGCGGAGCGTAGTAGGGAGAGTCACCCGGAAGCGACACCGGGCGCGAACATGGACGCCCGGAACGTGGAGTCGGACTCGCACACGTTCCGGGCGTCCACGACGTGCGGTGGGTCAGGACTGGTTGAAGAGGGAGAGGGTGAGGGTGGAGTGGTATTCGCCGGCGGCGACGTCGACGGGGGTGCGCAGGGCGAGGTCGGCGTTGACCTTGGAGGTGCCGATCTCGGTGGCGGAGTC